>CAYQGF010000045.1:0-15268 GCA_964416885.1 uncultured Iamiaceae bacterium | reverse complement strand
CCCCGCTGAACAGCGTCGAGGGCTCGCGCTACGTCCAGCTGTCGAGCCCCAACGCTCCGCCCGCGGTCGGCCCCAGCTTCCCGACCCCGGCCGTCGACATCAGCGCCGGCCCCGAGGCCACGACGACCTCGGGCGACGCGTCGTTCACGTTCACCTCCAGCGAGGTCGAGTCGACGACGACGTGCGCCCTCGACGGCGCCGACGCCGTGCCCTGCACCTCGCCCTACGAGCTGACCGACGTCGCCCCCGGTCACCACACCCTGACCGTGACGGCCACCACCCCGGCCCTCGAGGCGGGGAGCGACACCTGGACGTGGCGGGTGCTCGGCCCGCCCGAGTGCGGGCTCGTGCCGCAGGCCCCCACCTTCGACATCGTCTCCGCCGACGAGGACCTCACCTTCACGCTCGCCGACGGGTACGCCGTCGAGCTCGCCGTCCTCGCCGACCTCGATGCCGACCCGGCCGCCGCGACCTTCACCACCGGCGCCGTGGTCGACCTCTCCCCCTACGAGGGGGAGACGGTGCGCATCGTGGCCCGCCGGGCCGATGCCGGCTGCCCCGACGCCCCGATGTCCGACAGCGTCTACGACGTGCGGGACGCCTACGCCCCCCGCTGGAACCTGACCGGCGCCCCCGGTGCGCCGAGCCCCTCGGTGGCCACCGCCGACGTCCCGGCCGGTCGGTGGGCCACCGGCTACGCCAACTACGTCCCGGGGGCCAACGTCACCCCCAACTTCCAGACCCCCGACGGCGGCCTCGGGTCACCGGCCAGCGGGCTGGTCGTCCTCGGTGACCGGGGCCGGATCGACCTGACCTTCGGGGCGCCGATCACCGATGGTCCGGGCTACGACTTCGCGGTCTGGGAGAACGGCTTCGCCGTGGGGGCGGCCGCCAACGGGATCGACTTCCTCGAGCTCGGCTACATCGAGGTGTCGAGCAACGGCACCGACTTCGTCCGCTTCGACACCGGTAGCCGCCAGACCACGCCGGTCGGCGGGTTCCAGGGCCAGCGGGCCGAGCTGCTCGGCGGCGTGGCCGGCAAGGACCTCTTGGGCCGGGGCACGCCGTTCGACCTGTCGCTGCTGCGCAACAAGCCCGAGGTGCGCGACGGGACCGTCGACCTGGGCCGCATCACCGCGGTCCGCATCGTCGACATCACCGGCGACGGCCTCGACCTCGACAGCTTCGGCCGGCCGATCTACGACGCCCACCCCACCACCGGTAGTGCGGGCTTCGACCTGACCGGCGCGGCCGCCCTCAACATCCTCGACGAGGTGGCCCCGGTGGTGGAGATCACCGATGCGCCGTCGGGGGTCGTCAGCGAGAGCGACGCCACCATCACCTACTCGGTCGATGACGCGACGGCGGTGGTGGAGCATCGGGTCGACGGCGGGGACTGGGTGGCGAGTGCGTCGCCGGTCGAGCTCACCGGTCTGGCCGATGGTGAGCACACCGTCGAGGTGCGGGCCACCGATGGGGCCGGCAACGTCGGTTCGGGCTCGGTGACCTGGACGGTGGACACGGTGGCCCCGGTGGTGGAGATCACCGATGCGCCGCCGACGAGCACGGTCGAGACGTCGGCCACCATCACCTACACGGTCGATGACGCGACGGCGGTGGTGGAGCATCGGGTCGACGGCGGGGACTGGGTGGCGAGTGCGTCGCCGGTCGAGCTCACCGGTCTGGCCGATGGTGAGCACACCGTCGAGGTGCGGGCCACCGATGGGGCCGGCAACGTCGGTTCGGGCTCGGTGACCTGGACGGTGGACACGGTGGCCCCGGTGGTGGAGATCACCGATGCGCCGCCGACGCGCACGGTCGAGACGTCGGCCTCGATCACCTACACGGTCGACGACGGCGCGGCGACGGTCGAGTACCGCCTCGACGGCGGGGACTGGGCCGCGGCGACCGCGCCGTTGGCGCTGACCGACCTGACCGTCGGCGAGCGCACCGTCGAGGTGCGGGCCACCGACGCCGCCGGGAACGTGGGCTCGGACTCCGTGTCCTGGACGGTCGTGGCGCCCCGTACCGCCAACGCGGCGTGGGTGTGGGCGGCCTACGAGGACTTCCTCGACCGGGAGCCGACGGCCGCGGAGGTGACCGCGACGGTGGCCCGCCTCGACGCGGGGACCCCGCGGTCGACCGTCGCCAAGGAGCTGGCGACCAGCGACGAGTGGTTGACGACGATCGTGACCCGGTTCTACCTGGACACGTTGGGTCGCCAGCCCGACGCGGTGGGCCTCGACTACTGGACCGGGGTGTTGCGCTCCGGTCATCGCACCGTGGCGCAGGTGGCCGCGTCGTTCTATGCGTCGCCCGAGTACTTCGATGGCATCGGGGGCGGCACGCCCGAGTCGTGGGTGACCGACCTGTACGGGAAGCTCCTCGGGCGCGAGCCCGACGCGGCCGGGCTGACCTACTGGACCGGCCAGGTGGCGGGCCGAGGCCGGACCTGGGTGGCGTACCAGATGTTCCAGTCCCTCGAGTCGCGCCGGGCGCGGGTGACCGGTCTCTACCTGGACCTGTTGGGCCGGTCCCCCGACATCGACGGCCGGGACTACTGGGCCGGCCGCCTCACCACGGAGGGCGACATCGCCCTGGCCCGCAGCCTGGCCGCCTCGGGTGAGTACCTGGCTCGCGCCCAGCGCCGCTTCCCCTGAGCGGCGGGCTGCGCCCCTACAACCTGGTTGTTAGGCACTCCTAACAACCAGGTTGTAGGGTCGGGCGATGTCGTCGCCGCTGGTCGGGCTGGTCGAGCTCGTGTCCGGTCCCTTGTTCCGCACCGCTCGGGTCGAGGACGTGGCCGACCTCACGGCCCGGGTGCGGCTCGTCGACCTCGCGGTGGAGGGTGTCCCGGCCGGCTCGTGGCGGGCGGGGGACAAGGTCCAGGTCCGCATGGCCGGGCTGACCACCCGGACCTACACGCCGGTGCCGAGAGAGGGGGCCGGTGCCGGGTTCCGCCTGGTCGCCTTCGCTCACGGCGAGGGACCGGGCGCCCGCTGGGTCCGTGACCTGGCCGTCGGCACCGAGGCCGCGGTGTTCGGCCCCCGCCGGTCGGTCGACTGCTCGACGCTCGACGGCCCGGTCCTCGTCGTCGGTGACGAGACCTCGACCGGGCTCGCCGCCGCGGTCGCCGCCGGGCGCGCCGATGTCGCGTTCCTGGCCGAGGCCACCGAGCCCGACGACGTGCGGGTGCCCGCCGCCCACCTCGGGGTCGAGGTGGCCGAGGTCGTCGCCCGCACGCCCGGTGGTGACCATCGGGCCGCCCTGGCCGCCGCGGTCGCCGACCGGGTCGCGGCCGGGCCCGTCACCCTGGTCCTCAGCGGGGACGCCGCCACCGTCGCGTTCGTGCGTCGCCACCTGCGCGACCACGACCTCCGGCCCGACCGCACCCTGGCCAAGGCCTACGGAGCCGAGCCGCCAGGCGAGGCGACCCAGAAGCACAGTTCCGTACCCTCCGAGGCTCTGCCGAGGAGAGCTCCGTCGCGACCAGGCCGGACGTTGGTGAAAGCTCACTGGTCCGAGGGCCGGCGAGGGTTGGACTGAGGTGGGGGTCGGGGGGCCGCCCACCTTCGGGCTCTTCCTCAACCTCGGGGCCAACCTCGGCCCGACCCCCGACGCCGTCTTCGACCTGACGCTCCGGCAGGCCGACCGGGCCGAGGAGCTCGGCTACCACGACCTGTGGGTCACCGAGCACCACTTCATCCGCTTCGGCATCAACCCGAGCGCCCTCACCACCGCCGGCTTCCTCCTCGGCCGGACCCGCCGGCTCCGGGTCGGCACCGCCGTCGTGCTCTCGCCCCTGCTCCACCCGGTCGACGTGGCCGAACGGGCCGCCCTCCTCGACCAGTGGAGCGGCGGGCGCTTCGACCTCGGGCTGGGCCGGGGTGGGTACGTCCGTGACTACGAGGTGCTCGACGTCCCGACCGAGCGGTGGGACGACGAGCCGGCCGCCACCGTGACCACCGTCCTCGACCTGTGGTCGGGCGGCGAGGTCGACGGCACCACGATCGAGCCCTCGCCCCACACGCCGTCGGGACCGCCGCTGCTCCTGGCGACGAGCACCGACGGCGGGCTGGCGGTCGCGGCCCGGCACGGTCTGGCGATCCAGCACTACTTCGCCATGCCCATCGAGGCCCGGGTGAAGGTGGAGGTGCGCTATGCCGAGCTGCGGGCCGAGGCCGAGGCCGGGGCGAGCGAGGCCGACGACCCGGCGCCCGCCCACCTCCACACCCTGATCGCCATCGTCACCGACGACCCCGCCGGCACCCGAGAGCGGTTGTCCGCGGCCCTGGTCGAGTCGTTCGCGGCCGGCGACCACCCGAAGGTGCCCCAGGCTCCGGAGCGCCACGTCGGCCCGGACGGCAGGCCCTACGACCGCACCGCCATGGCCCACGCCGTGGCGCAGGGCGCCATCGTCGGCACCCCGGCCGAGGTCGTCGATCGCCTCGGTTCCTTCATCGAGGCGACCGGCGCTCGCCGCCTGGCCCTCTACGCCGAGGCCGTCGCCGACCCCGCCGTCACCCTCACCTCGATCGAGCGCTTCGCCACCGAGGTGGCCCCCCAGCTGCAGGGGTGACCCGCGTCGTCGGGTGGTGGTCAGTCCAGGAAGTAAGAATCGTCCAGGGCCGGGTGCGGCGCCAGGCGCGGCCCGCCGTAGCGCTGGTCCCGTGACGCGCCGGGGATGCGCCGCTCCACCTGGGCGTCGAAGAGGGCGTTGGCTTCCTCGCACTGGGCGGGGCTCAGGTAGAAGGCCAGCTCGGCGACCCGGTTGTGGGCCCGGGCGAACCGCTCGATCGAGCCGGCCGCGGCGGCGTGGCGCAGCTCCTCGAGGGCGTCGGTGACCGCCTGCCGACGGATCCGGGGCTCCAGGGCGGGGACCAGGTCGACGGTGCCGTCCTCCGAGACGACGACCACCAGCGTCGCCGGTGGGGCCGACGCCTGGTAGCGCACCGCCGAGTTGTAGCGGGCGCCGCGGGCCGGGCTCCCGCCGGGCACCGCGGTGCCGTCGAGGATCACCGCCACGGCGTGGCAGCGACCATCGAGGTCGAGGAGCAGCGCACCGTCGATCGACGCCAGCCGCTGGAGGTCCACGGTGTCGACCGCCACCGGGTCGACCGGGGTGGCCTGGCCCGCGAGCCGTCGGGCCTCGGCCGCGGCGTCGGCCGAGAAGACGACGGCGGTGCCGTGCTCGACCTCCGAGACCGCCTCCACGACGGCCCACAGCCGAGCCGGGTCGACGGCGCCGAGGGTCCGGGCGACGACGTCGTCGAACCGGCCCCGGTCGAGGAGCGGGCGCGGCAGCGTCGGGTTGCCGAAGGCGACCCGTACGAGCGGCCGCCCGGCGTGGTGGAGCTCCCAGGTGGCCCGGGCCGGGACGACCACCTCGACGCCCTCGGCCGCGGTGCCGAAGCCGACGATCCGTCCGTCATCGACGACCAGGGCCAGGTCGTCGTCGGTGACCTCGAGGAGCTTGCGGGCGGCCCGGGTGCTCGTCAGGTCCACCGGGTCGGCGAGGACGACGCGCAGCTCGGCCCCGTCCGTCCCGTCGACGAAGACGATCCGGCCCTGGGCCGGCCGCTGCTCGTAGGCCAGCGCGGTCAGCGCGTTCAAGGAGTCGAACCGGTCGCCGGGGCGGAGCTGCGACGACGGCACGCCGCGGTCGAGGAGCCGGCGGGCCGCGGCCCGCACGACCTCGCCGCCCGTCGCCAGCAGCACGCCCCGCTCGGCCCCCGGGTACGGCTGGCGGAGGGCGAGGTCGGCGCGGCGCAGGACCTCGCCCACGATCCCGTGCAGGAGCGACGTCCCGCCCAGGCGGGGGAGGTCGTCGAGCAGGTCGGTCCGCAGCCCGACCAGCACGTGGACGTCGTGGCCCCCGATCGGCGCCGACTCGCCGGCGAACCAGGTCCGATCGGCGCCCCCCGGCGCGGCCCCCGCCGCCTCGACCAGCGCCCGGGCCCGCGCCAGCCGGCGAAGGTCCTCGGGCGACGGTTGGCTGGCCAGGCCCAGCACGGCGCGCAGGTCGGCCGTCTCGTCGACGTCGGGCACGGCCATGGCGGCCGCCGCGGCGGGCACCGAGGCGACGTCATCCGGTCGGATCGGCGCGGTGGCCGGGTCGACGGTCGGGTCGTCGCCTCCCTCGACCGGGAAGCCCACCAGGGCCACGACGACGTCCATCGGCGCTGCCGCCAGCTCCAGGGCCCGGCGCAGCTCCATCTCCACCTGGAGCCTGAACAGGTGCTGGGTGGGCCACAGAGCAGCCGGGTCGCCGTCGGTCACCCGGCCAGTGTCGACCAGAGTGCGCACGTTCCGCGACCCGTCACTCGAGAGGGGCGATGACGGACGACACCGGCGACTTCGAGCCGCCTCACACCACCGGCTGACGGTCGTCGGCAGGGCGGGGCTCCCAGAGGACCTCGGTGGTCGAGGCGTCGCGGGCCAGGACGAAGAACAGGTCCGAGAGCCGGTTGAGGTAGTGGAGCGCGGCCGGGGGGACGGCCGTGCCGTCGCCGTCGGCCACGGTGACGACCCGGCGCTCGGCGGTCCGGCAGGCGGTGCGGCAGACGTGGAGGAGGGCCGGGTACGGACCGCCGCCGGGGAGGATGAAGGACGTCAGCGGGGCCTGGCCGGCGGTGAGGTCGGCGACCTGCTGCTCCAGCCCGGTCACGTCCTCGGCCCGCACCCGACCGGGCCCGTCGCGTCGGGAGGCCAGGTCGGCGCCGAGGTCGAACAGCCGCTGTTGGACCTCGACCAGCACCGAGACGTGGTCGGCGGGAGCGTCGGGGTGGCAGGCGGCCCCGCCGACCTGGGCGTTGAGGTCGTCGACCGCGCCCAGGGCCTCGACCCGGGCATGGTCCTTGCGGACCCGGCGGCCGGCGACCGAGGTCGAGCCGTCGTCGCCGGTGCGGGTGGTGATGCGGTCGAGGTTGACGGTCATGGCCGTGGCCTCCAGGAGGTCGGTGGGAGAGGGGTCGTCGGTGGCGACGAGGGCGGCGAGCCGGTCGCGGAGGTCGTGGGCCGCGACGACCTGCCGGTCGAGGGCCTCGATGTGACGGGCCGCGGTGGCCCGGAGGGCGGCGTCGGGGTCGGGGGCCGCGAGCAGGTCTCGGACCTCGGCCACACCGAGCCCGAGCGACCGCAGGGCCACGACCCGGTACAGCCGGCCCGCGGCGTCGGCGTCGAAGCGGCGGTACCCGGCCCGGGTGCGAGCGGCCGGCATGAGCAGGCCCTCGGCCTCGTAGTGGCGGATCGTGCGCACCGACACGCTGGCCGCGGCGGCCAGCTCGCCGATGCTCCAGGTCGGTCGGTCGTCCACCGCGTCCACCCCGGCGACGGTACGGTCTGCCGTCGCGTCAGGGTCAAGCCCCATGGGGCCGCACGGTCCAGGCCGTCGCCAGGTGGGCGAGCACCAGGGCCAGCAGCGGGAGCCAGGTCAGCACGAGGTGGCCGGTCGCGTCGCCCTGCCGCCAGGCCCGCGCCGCGACGACAGCCAACCCGGTGACGGGGATCAGCAGGACGGCGGTGATGCCGGCCTGAACCTGGACGAGGCGCCGGAGCCGGGCCGCGGCGTCGGGGTCGCCCCGGCCGAGGGCGATGGCGAGCCCGGACTCGTACCAGCCCAGGGCCAGGTACACCGGCCAGAGGAGGGGCAGGGCGGCGAGGAGGACGGCGGCGACCAGGGCCCCCTGGACCGGGTCGGGGAGCGATCGCACCGCCTCGCCGAGCCCGGTGCCACCCCAGCCGGCCATGCCCACGAACGCCATGGGCATCCACGCCATGCCGACGCCACCGGCGTGCAGCCAGGCCGTGAGCCGCGCTCTCCGGGGCATGGTGTCCACCGGCCCATCCTCCTCGGTACGGGCGGTGGGGGCAGGTCACCGGCAGGCGGAGACGGCGGCGGCGACCAGGCCGCTGCCAGAGGCCCGGCGGGCCGCGGCGCGGAGCGGGCCGGGGGGGTGGACCTCGGCGCCCCACACCGACCAGATCTGGGCGACGCCGTTGACGGCGACGATGGGCCCGAGCTCGACGTCGCTGGCCGGGTGGGGCGCGACGTCGCCACACACCCACACGCCGACCTCACCGGCCTGCGGGCCCTCGGTGAAGCGGCCGGCGACCACGTGCGCCGGCCACGACCCGTCGTGAGCGGTCCGCAGCTCCGGTGGGACGGGCACGGCGACGACGCCGGCCCGGTCGAGGCGGAAGCGGAGCCCGGCGTGGAGGGCGTCGATCGCCTCCTCGGCCGGGCGCAGCACCGGCGCCGGCCCGACCGAGACGTCGGGGCTCATCGTTCGACCCCGTGGGACCGGGCCCGGCCGGCGGCGGCGACGAGCCGCTCGAGCGAGGCGTGGACCTCGGGCCAGCCCCGGGTCTTGAGCCCGCAGTCCGGGTTCACCCACAGCCGTTCGGCGCCGAAGGTGGTGACGGCCTGGGAGAGCAGCCGGTCGAGGTCGTCGGCCTCGGGCACCAGCGGCGAGTGGATGTCCCAGACGCCGGGGCCGATCTCGTTGGGGTAGCCCCGGGCGGCGAAGTCGTCGAGCAGCTCCATCTGCGACCGGGACGCTTCCATCGAGATGACATCCGCGTCGAGGGCCACGATGGCGTCGAGGATGTCGCCGAACTCGGCGTAACACATGTGGGTGTGGACCTGGACGTCGTCGGGGGCCGAGCCGACGGCGAGCCGGAAGGCCTCGACGGCCCACTCGAGGTAGGCGGCGTGGTCCTCCTTCCGCAGGGGGAGCCCCTCGCGCAGGGCCGGCTCGTCGACCTGCACCACGGCCAGCCCGGCGGCGACCAGGTCGTCGACCTCGTCCCGGAGGGCCAGGGCGATCTGCTTGGTGGTCTCGGAGCGGGGCTGGTCGTCGCGGACGAAGCTCCACTGGAGGATGGTCACCGGGCCGGTCAGCATGGCCTTCATCGGCTTGTCGGTGAGCCCGGCGGCGAAGGCCGACCACTCGACGGTCATCGGCTCGGGGCGGGCCACGTCGCCGAAGATCACCGGCGGCTTGACGCAACGGGAGCCGTAGCTCTGGACCCACCCGTTGGCGGTGGTGGTGAACCCGTCGAGCAGCAGGCCGAAGTGCTCCACCATGTCGGTGCGCTCGAACTCGCCGTGGACCAGGACGTCGAGGCCGACCTCCTCCTGGGCTCGCACGCACGCCTCGGTCTCGGCCCGCAGCGCCTCGACGTAGGCCTCCTCGCTCAGCTCGCCCCTGCGGTAGCGCTGGCGGACGGCCCGGACCTCGGCGGTCTGCGGGAAGGAGCCGATGGTCGTGGTGGGGAGCTCGGGGAGGTCGAGCCGGTCGCGCTGAGCCTTGGCCCGGGCCTCGTAGGGCGACGGCCGGGACGCCAGCTCCGGGGTCACCGCGGCCAGGCGCTCGGCCACGTCGGGGCGGTGGATGCGGGGCGAGGTGCGCCGCGACTCGGCGGCCCGGGCGTTGTCGGCCAGGGCGTCGGTCACGGAGGCCTCGTCGCCGGCGGCGACCGCCCCGAGGATGCGGACCTCGTCGAGACGCTGGACGGCGAAGGCCAGCCACGACCGCAGCTCGTGGTCGAGGCCGTCCTCGCGGTCGAGGTCGACGGGGAGGTGCAGCAGGGAGCACGACGGGGCGACCTGCACCCGGTCGGGGCCGAGGCGGTCGACGGCCTCCTCGATCGCCGGCCGCAGCGAGGCCAGGTCGGAGCGCCAGATGTTGCGCCCGTCGACCAGGCCGAGCGAGAGCCCGACGGTGGCGGGCACCGAGTCGAGCACCCGGTCGAGCTGGTCGCGGCCCCGCACCAGGTCGAGGTGGACCAGGTCGACGGGCAGCCCGAGGGCCAGGTCGGTGGCCTCGCCCAGGTCGCCGAAGTAGGTGGCCAGGGTGACCTCGGCGTCGCCGGCGGCCTCCCGCACGGCGGCGAGGGCCTTGGGGTAGGCGGCCCGGGCCGCGTCGGAGAGGTCGGTGACCAGCAGCGGCTCGTCGACCTGGAGGGCCGTGGCCCCGGCCGCGACCAGCGACCGCACCCACTCCCGGTAGACGGGGAGGAGGGCGTCGAGCAGGTCGAGCGGGTCACCGCCGTCGGTGCGCTTGGAGAGGGCGAGGAAGGTGACGGGGCCGAGCACCACGGCCCGGGCCGGCACGCCCTGGGCCCGGGCCTCGGCCAGGTGGGCGGCGCGCTGGGTCGAGGCCGCCGTGAACGTCTGGTCCGGCGCCAGCTCGGGGACCAGGTAGTGGTAGTTCGTGTCGAACCACTTGGTCATCTCCAGCGGGGCGTGGCCGTCGGCGCCCCGGCAGAGGGCGAAGTAGCGGTCGACGTCGGCGACGTCGCCGGAGGCCGGGTCGAACGGCTGGCCACCGAAGCGCTCGGGCACGACGCCGAGGGCCAGGGCGGTGTCGAGCACGTGGTCGTACCAGGAGAAGTCGCCCACCGGCACCCGGCCCAGCCCGGCGTCGACCTGGAGCGCCCAGTGCCGCCTCCGTAGCTCGGCCGACGTCGCCAGCAGCTCGGTCGCACCCGCGTCCTCGCCCTTCCAGTACCGCTCCACCGCCCGCTTCAGCTCGCGGTCGACCCCCATCCGGGGGAAGCCGAGGTTGGCGGTGACGGGTGCGGGCATGGTGCTCCTCCGAGGGCGCGGCGAACCAGGGACGGTTCGACCGTACGGACGCCCAGGCCGGTCCGGAACCCCCCGGGGTTGAGCAGTAAAGGCCCGGTTTTGAGTGCTAGAAGCCCGGCGCCGGTGACGGGGTGACGGCTTCCCGGCGGGGCGCCGCGGGCTGCCAGCATGGGCCGGTGGACGATGCGACGACGGCCCCGCCGGCCCGGGGCCCGGCCTTGGCGTCGCGGGTGGGGGAGCGGGTGGAGGACGGCGTGGTGCAGCCGTACCTGCTGCTCCGGCCGCCGGCCCCGGCGGTGGCCATCGCCAGCGCGCCGTACGGCGGTGGCGTCGGGCCCTGTGCCTGGGTGCTCAACGCCAAGGTGTCGAAGCACTACCGGCGCGACGACCCGGTCGAGCACCTCGACGAGCTGCGGCTCGCCCTCGGGCTCGGCCCCGACGGTGCCGGGCTCCTGACCGCGGCCAAGGTCGACCGGGCCACCCGGGGCCGCGACGCCGGTGTCGAGGTCACGGCCACCGTGGGGCTGACCTTCCCGACGTGGGCGGCCGACATCGGTCCCCGGGGCTCGGTGCCGGTCCCGTTCCGGGACGACCCCCTCGACCCCGTCGCGGTGGTGGCCGCCCCCGGTGCTCCCGGTGCGGTGCCGCCCGTCGGCACGATCAACGTGGTCGCCTGGGTGCCGCAAAGGCTGTCGGACGCCGCCCTCGTCAACACCGTCGCCACCGTGACCGAGGCCAAGGTCCAGGCCCTCGGCGACGCCGGCATCCCCGGCACGGGCACGGCCACCGATGCGGTGGTGGTGCTGTGTCCCGCGGAGGGTTCGGCCGAGCCCTACGGCGGCCCCCGCTCCCGCTGGGGCGGCCCCCTGGCCCGGGCGGTGTACCAGGCGGTGGTGGCCGGGGCGCGGGCCTGGTGAGCCCGAGCCCGGTCACCCTGGTCCTCGGTGGCGCCCGGTCGGGCAAGTCGGCGGTGGCCGAGCGCCTCGCCGCTCGGCGGGCCGGCGTCGATGGCCCGGTCACCTACCTGGCGACCGCCGTCGTCGACCCCGGCGACGCCGACTTCGGGGCGCGGGTCGCCGCCCATCGCGCCCGCCGTCCAGAGGGATGGCGGAGCCGGGACGTCGGCGCCGACCTGGTCGCCGCCCTGGGCTCGGTGGAGGGTGTGGTGCTGGTCGACTCGCTGGGCACCTGGGTGGCCGCCCACCCCGACCTCGCCATCGACGGGGCCGCCCTCACCGCCGCCCTGGCCGCCCGCACCGCTCCGACCGTCGTGGTCAGCGAGGAGGTAGGCAGCGGGGTCCACCCCGAGACCGCGCTGGGCCGTCGGTTCCGCGACGTCCTCGGCACCCTCAACCAGCAGGTGGCGGCGGTGGCCGACGACGTCGTGCTCGTGGTCGCCGGCCGGTCGTTGGTCCTGCCCCGCGAGGACCGCTGATGCGGGCCGCGCTCGCCTTCCTCACCCCGCTCGGCGGCCACCGCACCCCCGACGCCGGCACCATGACCTGGTTCCCGGTGGTCGGCGCCCTCCTCGGCCTGGTGCTCGGCGGGGCCTGGTGGGGCGCGGCGCGGCTGTGGCCGCCGCTGGTCGCCGCCGCCCTGGTGGTGACGGCCGACCTGGCGCTCACCGGGATGCTCCACCTCGACGGGGTGGTCGACGCCGCTGATGGCCTGCTGCCCCACCTCCCCCGGGAGCGACGGCTGGCGGTGATGAGCGAGCCGACCGTCGGCGCCTTCGGCGTGGTGGTGGCGGTCGCCGTCCTCGTCCTGCGGGTGGCGGCCCTGGCGGCGATGGCCCCGCTCGTCCCGCTCGTGGTCGCCCTGTGGTGTGCGTCCCGGACGCTGATGGCCGTGGCCGCCCGCACCGTCCCCTACGCCCGGGCCGAGGGTCTGGCCTCCGCCTTCGGCGGCGGGTCGTGGTGGCCACCGGCGCTCGTCGGAGCGGTGGGCACCGGAGCGGCCGTCGCGGTCGCGGTGGCCAGGGCCGGTCACCCGGGGCCGGCGGTGGCGCTGGTCGTCGGCGCCGCCGCCGGGGTCGGCGTGGTCGTGCTCGGCCGGCGCCGGGTCGGTGGCTACACGGGCGACGTGCTGGGTGCGGCGGGCGTCGTCGCCGAGACGGTGGGCCTCGTGGTCGCCGCCGCCCGCTGGTGAGCCTCCCGTCGCCCGGGGGCGCGGCCCTGGGGCTGGTCGCCGACCGTTTGCTCGGGGAGCCGCCCGACGCGGTCCACCCCGTGGCCGCCTTCGGGACGCTGATGGGGGCGGTGGAGCGACGGCTCTACCGGCCGACCCGGGCCCGGGGCATCGCCTATGCCGCCACCGGTGTCGGGGTGGGTCTCGGTGCGGGCGTCCTGGTGCCCTCGTCGACGGTGGCCGTCGCGGTGGCGGCGGCCGGCCGGATGCTGGGCGAGGCGGCCGAGGCCGTCGCCGTCCCGCTGGTCGCCGGCGACCTCGACGAGGCCCGCCGGCTCCTGCCCACCCTCGTCGGCCGGGACCCGACCGGGCTCGACGCCGGGGAGGTGGCCCGGGCCGTGGTCGAGTCGGTGGCCGAGAACACCGTCGACGCCGTGGTCGCCCCGGCCCTGTGGGCCGCGGTGGCCGGTGCGCCCGGCGCCCTGGCCCACCGGGCCGTGAACACCATGGACGCCATGGTCGGCCATCGCGCCGCGCGCTACGAACGGTTCGGGTGGGCGGCGGCCCGGCTCGACGACGTGATGGCCTGGGTGCCGGCCCGGGCGACCGCGGCCCTGGTGGCCGTCGTCCGGCCCGGGGCCGCTCGAGCCGTGCTGGCCGCCGTGCACCGGGACGCCCCGGCCCACCCGTCGCCCAACTCCGGGGTGGCCGAGGCCGCCTTCGCCGCCGCCCTCGGGGTCCGGCTGGGTGGCCCGAGCACCTACGGCGACCGGGTCGAGGTCCGGCCCACCCTCGGCGACGGCCGACCGGTGCGACCCGACGACGTGGCTGCCGCCGTTCGTCTCTCCCACGACGTCGGCGTGGCGCTGGCGGGAGGCCTCGGCGCGGTCGCAGTGCTCGCCGGTCGCCGAGAGGCGGGACGATGACGCTGCCGCCACCGGGCACCCACGGGGGCGACGGACCGGCCGTGGCCCGCGCCCTCGGGCTCGACCCCGCGACCGTCGTCGACCTCAGCCGCTCGACCAACCCCTTCGCCCCCGACGTCGCCGCCCTCGCCGCCGCTCACCTCGACCGGCTCCACGAGTACCCGGACCCCACGCGCGCCACCGAAGCCCTGGCCGTCGCCCTCGGGGCCGCGCCCGACGAGGTGCTCCTCACCAACGGCGGGGCCGAGGCCATCACCCTGGTGGCCGCCGATGTCGGTGGCTCGGTCCGGGGCGAGCCCGAGTTCGGCCTCCACCCGCGGGGGAGCGGGCCGCCGTGGTGGCGGTCGGACCCCCACAGCCCGACCGGTGTGCTCGCCGGCCCGGACGAGCGGGCCGACGTGTGGGACGAGGCCTACTACCCGCTGGCCACCGGGCGTTGGACGGCGGCGCGGCCGGGCATCACCGTCGGCTCGCTGACCAAGGTCTTCGCCTGCCCGGGGCTCCGCCTCGGCTACGTCCGGGCCGCCCCCGAGCTCGTGGCCGCGGTCGGGGCCCGCCAGCCGACCTGGTCGGTCGGGTCGTTGGCCCTGGCCGTCCTGCCCGACCTGCTGGCCCGGGCCGACCTGCCCGGCTGGGCCGCGGCGGTGGGCGAGGCCCGGGACGCCACCGCCGCCGTGCTGCGGTCCCACGGCCTGGCCCCGGCCCCGTCCGACGCGCCGTGGCTGCTCGTCCGCGCCCCCGGGCTGCGCGCCGCCCTGGCGCCGCACGGCGTCGTCGTCCGGGACTGCACCTCGTTCGGCCTCGACGGCTGGGCCCGGGTCGCCGTGGCCGACGAGGCCGGCCGCGCCCGTCTCGCCGCCGCCCTCGCCGTGGTGGGGGAGAGGTGGTCGTCGTGACCGCGTCGATGCCCCGGGCCGTGCTCTACGACATCGGCGACACGCTGGTACGGGCCGCCGCCCCGGGCACCCCGGTCACCGAGCTGCGGGCGCAGCCGATCGGCACCGTCGTGGCCGACCTGGCCGCCCTCGGCCGTCACGTCCGCCAGGGCGCGGTGACCGACACGTCGGTGATGACCTCCGCCGACGTGCGGGCGGCCCTGGCCGGCACCGGGTTGGAGGACGTCCTGGAGGTGATCGTCACCTCGGCCGAGGTCGGGGCGGCCAAGCCCGACCCCCGCGGGCTGCGGGCCGCCCTGGCCGAGCTCGGCGTCGCCCCCGAGGAGGCCCTGTTCGTCGGGGACAGCCCGGTCGACCGGGGCGCGGCCGAGGCGGCCGGCGTCACCTTCGTCCCCACCGACCCGGTGGCCGGGGCCGGGGCTGCGGTCCGCGCCCACCTGGCCGCGGCCCACGGTCCGTTCCTCGCCGCGACCTGGCTGCTGGGCCCGGCCGACGCAGGTGCGGTCGCCGCCGCCCGGGAGCGCCACGACCGGCTGGCCAAGCCGCCCGGCTCGCTCGGCGACCTGGAGGCGCTGGGCACCCGGCTGGCCGGCATCGCCGGGACCTGCCCACCACCGGTGCCGGGCCCGGCCGCGGTCGCGGTGTTCGCCGCCGACCACGGCGTCGTGGCCCAGGGCGTGACGGCCTGGCCGCAGGAGGTCACGGCCCGGATGGCCGCCACCCTGGCC
>CAYQGF010000044.1:2036-15379 GCA_964416885.1 uncultured Iamiaceae bacterium | reverse complement strand
TCGACGGCAAGCACTTCCAGCTCCCCCGCACCGGCGAGGGCACCACCGGGCTGGGCAAGCCGCTCAAGTCGATCACCCACCCGCGCCGCGCCGACCTGCCGATCTACCTCGGCGCCGAAGGGCCCAAGAACGTGGCCCTCGCCGCCGAGGTCGCCGACGGCTGGCTGCCGATGTTCATGTCGCCGGGCCTCGACCCCCTCTACCGCACCTCGCTGGAAGAGGGGTGGGCCCGGCCCGGCGCCCGGCGGGGGCCCGACGACTTCGAGGTCGCCAACCTGGTGCAGGTCGTCCTCGACGACGACGTGGAGAAGGCGGCCGACGTGGTGCGGATGTCGCTCGGCTTCTACATCGGCGGGATGGGGGCCAAGGAGGTCAACTTCCACGCCGACCTGTTCACCCGCATGGGCTACGGCGACGACGTCGAGCGGATCCAGGAGCTGTTCCTCTCCGGGCGCAAGGAGGAGGCGATCGCCTCGGTGCCCCTCGCCCTGGTGGAGGACGTCGCCCTCGTCGGCCCCGAGGCCAAGGTGCGCGAGGACCTGGAGCGCTGGCGCCAGACCTGCATCACCACCCTCCTGGTCGCCGGCCCCCCGCCCCAGATGCGCCAGATCGCCGACCTCGTCCGGGGCTGACCCGGACGCGAAGTGCCTGGCACTTCGCGTCCGTAGAGTGCCGGGGTGACTGCCGCCGCCATCCCCGCGCCCCGGACCGCGGGACGGCGGACGGTGATGGGCACCAGCGCCGGCCTGGCGGCCGTCGTGGTGTGGGGCCTGTCGTCGGTGGCCCTCAAGCAGGTCGAGGGGCTGAACGGGATCGGCATCGCCTGCTACCGGATCTGGCTCGGTGCGGTGCTGGTGACGTCGGCGTTCTACGCCTCGGGCCGGCGCCTCGACCGACGCATCCTGCGGGCGGCGCTGCCCGGCGGGCTCGCCTTCACCGCCGACCTCGTCCTGTTCTTCTGCGCCGTCCAGGCCACCAGCGTCGCCAACGCCACGGTCATCGGCGCCCTCCAGCCCGTGCTCGTGCTCGGCATCGGTCGGCGGCTCTTCGGCGAGATGCCCCGGCGGGCCGAGCTGGCCTGGGGCACCGTGGCCGTCGTCGGAGCCGCCGTGGTCGTGCTCGGGGGCGACGGCGGGGGTGCCACCAGCCGGGGCGGCGACCTCCTCGCCGTCGGCGCCCTCGTGTCGTGGACCGCCTACTTCGCGGCGTCGAAGTCGGCCCGGCAGACCCTCAGCGCCTTCGAGTACCTCACCGGCATGGCCGTCGTCGCCGCCGTCGCGGTGGTGCCGATCCCCGTCGTGTACCCCGCGGCCCTGGGCACGACCAACGCCAACGGCTGGATGGTCATCCTCTACCTGACGGTGGTCAACGGCCTGCTCGGCCACTTCCTGATGTCGTGGGCGCACGGCCACATCACATTGCTGACCGCCTCGCTCCTGACCCTCGGGATCCCCGTGTTCGCCACCGCGGGTGCGGCCCTGTGGATCGACGAGCCGGTGACGCTCGTCCAGGCCGTCGGCATGGCCGTCGTGCTGGTCGCCCTCGGGTGCGTGTCGGTCAGCCAGGCCCGGCGGTCCCCGGCCGTGGTCGAGGCCGACGTCGACGCCATCGAGGCCGCTCCCCACCCCTGACGGGTCGTCCGGCGCCGCCCGGTGCGGTGGCGTGGCGTTCGTCGGGGCCGGAGGGCGCGGCGTAGCGTCGCAGGCATGTCGGACACCCTCCAGCCGGTCGCCATCGGACGGAAGCCCGGGCCCGCCACCAGCGGCCGGGCCGACCTGACCGCCGACGAGGCCCGACGGGCGATCCGGGCCGCCGAGGTCGCCCTGCTCGACGAGCGCCGCATGCTCACCGGCGACGAGCTGGCGGCGCTGGCCCACGTCCCCGACGAGTCGGTGCCGTCGCTCGCCGCCCTGGCCCACGACGTGCGGCTGGCCTGGTGCGGCTCCGAGGTGGAGGTCGAGGGGATCCTGTCGGCCAAGACCGGCGGCTGCCCCGAGGACTGCCACTTCTGCTCGCAGTCCTCGAAGTTCGACACGGTCGTCAAGGCCACGCCCTTCCTCGACACCGAGGAGGTCCTGACCGCGGCGCGGGAGACCGCAGCCCTCGGGGCCAGCGAGTTCTGCATCGTCCTGGCCGTGCGGGGCCCCGACGAGCGGACCATGCAGCGCATCCTCGAGCTGGTCCCGATCATCCGGGACGACACCGGGCTCAACGTGGCGGTGTCGGCGGGCATCCTCGACCCCGACCAGGCCCGACGTCTCGCCGAGGGCGGGGTCCACCGCTACAACCACAACCTGGAGACGGCCCGGTCGTACTTCCCGTCGGTGGTCACCACCCACACCTACGACGAGAGGGTCGCGACCTGCGAGCTGGTGCGCGACAACGGCATGGAGCTGTGCTGTGGCGTCCTGCTCGGCATGGGCGAGACCATCGAGCAGCGGCTCGAGCTGCTGGCCGAGCTGCGCCTCGTCGAGCCGGCCGAGGTGCCGGTCAACTTCCTCAAGCCGATGACCGGCACCCCGTTCGCCGACCGCCCGGCCGTCGAGCCGCTCGAGGCCATTCGCTGGATCGCCCTGTTCCGGCTGGGCCTGCCGGAGGTCATCCTCCGCTACGCCGGTGGGCGCGAGTTCACCCTCGGCGACCTCCAGGCCATGGGCATGACCTCGGGCATCAACGCCCTGATCATCGGCAACTACCTCACCTACCTGGGGCGGAGCCCGGCCGACGACCTCAAGATGCTCGACGACCTCCGCATGCCGATCGGGATGCTCGGAAAGGTGATCTGAGCGTGACCGGCGCGGCGCACTGCGACGGCTGTGGCCGAGCGAGCAACGAGTGCGCCGGATGCCGTTGGGAGTACGACCCGCCCCGCTTCTGCCCGACCTGCGGCCGTCGCCTGGCCGTCGTGGTGAGCCCGACCGGGCACCGGTCCCGTTGCCGGGACCACGGTGAGGTCGCCGTCGGCGGACCCGGCTCGGCGCCGGCCTGACCGCGTCGGCCTGGGTAACGTCGCGTCGTGGAGGTCGTCCTGGGCCCCGTCGCTGCCGACAGCATGGCTGCGTTCGTCCGCTTCGGGCGGGCGCTGCTCCACGCGGCCGGCCCCGGCGCCGACGTGCCCTCCGACGCGGCGTCCGCCTTCGACCGCTACCTCGACGAGTGGGAGGCCCTGGCCGCCGATCGGGCGGGCACCGACGTCACCTGGACGACCGAGGTCGAGCCCGAGGTGGCCGAGTACCTCGTCTACGCCTTCTACCGGGTCGCCAAGGACGTCAACGACGAGGCCGGGGAGGCCCAGGTCGTGCCCACCGACGCGGCGCCGTTCTACTGGCTGCTCGTCGGCAGCCTGCTCCATGCCCTGGAGGACGAGGGCGGCTCGCACGCCGAACTGGCCGCCGACCTGCGCACGTTCTGGCCCGGCGCCACCGACATCCAGTAGTCGCCCTCGGTCGCATCGGGCCCGACGCCGCGGCTCGGTCCCGCCCCGTTGTCGGGCCGGACCGGCGGGTCAGCGCTCGGTGCGGAGGTGGGCCAGGCCCTCGCGGGCGGCGGTGACCAAGGGGCCGTGCGGGGTGCGCTCCAGGGCATCGGCGGCGTGGGCCAGCCGACGCACGACCACCGGCTGGCGCAGCCACTGGTCGAGCTGGACGACGACGCCGCGTCGGGCGAGGGGGAAGCTGCGGGAGAGGCGGCGCCGGCCGCCGTCGGCCAGAGGGGCGAGCAGCTCGGCCAGGTGCAGCACCGCGTGGAGCCGGGCGGTGGGGTTGCCCGGCGCCTCCAGGCGGTCCTCCCACAGATCGAGGTACGGGCCCAGGTCGTCCTCGGCGGTGACGATCAACGCCAGCCGGGAGGTCGCCGGAGGCCGCCCCGGGCCGGGGCTGGCCGACAGGCTCGTCAACCAGGCCGACCGGAGCGTGCGGCGGACGGCCGGGGCCTCGGCCGCGGGCCAGTCGAGCCACCCGGCCCGGCGGAGACGGACCCCGACCAGGGCCTCGGGGGGACCGAGGGTGCCGGCACAGGCGCGGGCGAGGACCTCGGGGAGGAGGCGCTTGAAGTCGACCGGCTCGCCCCACGTGACCATCGCCTTGGTCACGAACCGATCGAGCACCGACGACGGGATGCGGCCGGGCTGACGGCTCAGTGCCCGCATGTCGTCGCTCGACACGCAGTGCGCGCAGGCCGGCATCGTCGCCCGGAACGGGTAGACGGCGAACACCTCGGTCAGGTCGGTGAGCGCCAGCTCGAGCTGACGGGTCGGCGCGTCGCTGCCCACGACATCGAGGCTCGGGGCGAGGGTCGGCGCGGCGCTCGTGCGGGGGGCGGGGCCGGCGAGCATCGGCGCAGTCATGTCCACCGAGGCTACCGACGGCCCTGGCCCGGATCGGGGATGCCCCGGCGTGGCCGCCGCCGGCTGCTCGGGGGCGTGGAGCCGGCCGCGAGAGGGCCGCGGGGGTGCTACCGGTGGCCCTCGATGGCGATCCCGGTCGGCGGGAACTCACCCTCCTGGAGCACGAACCGGTCGGTGCCGGGCCAGCGCAGCACGACCTCGGCATGGTCCACCGCGGGAGTGGGCGGCGCGGTGCCGGCCGCCCAGAGGTCGTAGCCGATCCGCACGTCGTTGCCGCTCACGTCGACGACGGTCGGACGGAAGCTGGGCTCGCTGGCATCGGTGCCGAGGAGGCGGCCGCCACCGAACAGGAAGACGGTCCGCCTGCCGTCCGCGTTCTCGCCCACGACCGCGCCGGCGCCGTTGGGCCGGAAGGTGGTGGAGTCGACGACCGTCCAGCCCGGGTAGCGCCCGGCGATCAGGGCCGCGGCCTCGGACTCGTCGGTCGCCGCCGGGGCGGTCGTCGTGGTCGTCTCCGGCTCGGTGGTCGTGGTGGTCGTTGTGGTGGTGGTCTCGGCCTGGTTCGTCGTCGTGGTCTCGGGCGTGGTGGTGGTCGTCGTGGTCTCGGGCTCGGTCGTGGTCGTGGTGGGTGCCTCGGTCGTCGTGCTGTCGGTGGTCGGTCCGTCGTCGCCGCCCCGCAGGAGGAGCACGGCCGCGGCCACCACCGCGGCGAGGACCAGGAGCGCGACGACCAGGCCGATCACCAGCGCCGTCCGGCCCGAGCGGTCGTCGGTCGGGCCGGGACCGGTGACCGAGCCCGCGGTCGGCGTGGGGGGCGTGGACGGCGCGGACCACGGGGGTGGGACGACGGGAGCGGGGACGACCGCGAGGGGGCCGTGCCCGTCGCGGCGGGCACGCACCGCGTCGAGCTGGGCGCCGAAGGCCTCCGCCGTCGGCGTGCGGCGGGCCGGGTCCTTGGCCATCCCGGCCTCGATGACGGCGGCCACCTCGGCCGGGACCCCGGCGGCGCGCAGGTCGGGAGCGGCCTCGTGCACGACCCGGTACATCACCGGCAGCGGGCCCTCGCCCGGTTCGCCCCGGTACGCGGCCCGGCCCCGCAGGAGCGTGTCGAGGGTGGAGGCGAGCGAGTAGACGTCCGACGCCTCGGTCGCCCGGGCCCCGGTCAGCACCTCGGGGGCCGCGTGCAGGACGGTGCCGAGGACGACACCGGTCGCGGTCTGATGGGTGTCGGCCACCACGGCGATGCCGAAGTCACCCAGCTTGGGCGTGCCGTCCTCGCCGAGCAGCACGTTCTCGGGCTTGACGTCGCGGTGCAGCACCCCCGCCCGGTGGGCCGCGGCCAGCGCACTGGCCAGCTGCGAGCCGATGGCGAGGACGTCGTCGGCGGCGAGGCGGCCCTCGCGGGCCAGTCGTTCGGCGAGCGAACCCGCGGGCAGCAGCTCCATGGCGAGGTACGGCCGGCCATCGGCGGTGGTGCCGGCATCGTGCACGGCGACCACGTTCGGGTGGCCCGAGAGGGAGCCGATGGCCGCGCACTCGCGCTCGAAGCGTTCGAGGCCGACGCCGCTGGTGGCCCCGAGCAGGACCTTCACGGCCACGGCGCGTTGGAGACGGACCTGCCGGGCCCGGTAGACGACGGCGAAGCCACCCCGCCCGATCTCGACGAGGTCGTCGTAGCCGGGGATCTCCACCGCGTTGCCACCAGGCATGTCGGCGGGAGGCTACCGGGTCGGCCCCCGGTGCCGCCCTCGCCCGCCACCGCCGCCAGAGCCGACGGGTCGGGCCGGTCATGGTGCCGACCGGCCCCGGGCGCAGGGCCCACCCGCGGCGTGGCGGAGCGCGGCGAGGGTCTCCGACGGCACGAGCGCCGCGGCCAGGTGGAGCAGGTCGTCGATGGCGGGCAGCGCGGCGCAGAGCCAGCGGGCGAAGCAGCCGACGTCCATCCAGGCGGCCATCGTCGGGTCGGCGTAGGGGGCGACGGCCCGACGGACGGCGGCCTCGCCCGGGTCGCCCGACGGAGCGGCGCGGGACGCCAGGTCGTGGAGCCGGGCCCATCCGTCGGGCCCGCACAGGACGGGGTCGGCGACGAGCGCCTCGACCAGGTCGGGGGGCAGGACGTCGGTGAGCGGTGTGGCCGGGTCGGGGGTGCGGCGCGGATCGGTGGCCGCGGCGGCGACCACGGCATCGAGCCAGAGGGCGCGCCACCAGACCGCCGCCGGCCCGGTGGGCGGGTCGGTGGGCAGGCCGAGGGTGCGATGGAGCAGGTCGGGCAGCCGGCCGAGGGGCGCCTCGTCGAGGTCGGGCAGGGGGGCGCCCGGCCGGACGTCGGGCGCCGCATCGGACGACCCGCGGCGGGCGGGCCCGGCATCGTCCCGGTCGGGGCCCGGCGCCATGTGGTGGGCGACGTGCCCGTCCCGGCCGACGAGGACGGCGACCGACACCGGTGCGCCCGGGTCGTCGGGCCGGTCGAGGTGCCGGGCCCGGCCGGCGGCGACGACGCCGGACGCGGCCCACCGGCGGGGGACGGTGTGGCCGACGAGGGCATCGGCGGGGTGGGTGCCGGGCGGGAGGGCGCACAGGGCGAGGTCGACCCCCGTGGTGTCGGGCCGGGCCCGGACCAGGGTGGCGTGGTCGGCGTCGAGGTGGGACAGGGCGAGGTGTCGGGCCAGGTCGTCGAGCACGGTCGACGGGACGACGGGCGTGGGGGCAGGGGGACGGGGGGAGCAGGGGGGACGGGGCACGTGGACCTCCGGACGGGGGTGGCGTTCCGGCGGTCGGTGGGTCCCCCGGCATGTCGTCGGGGTGAGGGCGGCCGCGTCCCTCAGGGGGTCATCATGGGCCCAGGGTGTGACAGTGGAGCCGGGCTCCCGCCGAAGGCCCCGGGCCCGGGCCTCGGCTCGGGCCCCGGGCCGCCAGGCGCCGGCGTTCAGGCGGTGGTCAGGCGGTGGCGGTGGAGGTGGCGTCGCTCGGGGGGTCGATGCGGTCGATGAACCGCATCGCACCGGGCATGCGGCGCTCGGTGAGGACCCGGGCCAGGCGGGCGTCGGAGGAGGCGTAGGCGTGCAGGGCCTCGGGCCGGAGGTCGTGGATGCGGGTGCGGTCGACCTCGACCGGCGCCAGACCGACGAGCCGGGCGATCGACTTCAGCGAGCACGACACCCGGAGCGTCGGCCCGACGTCGCCCTTGTACATCCGGTAGGCGTCGATGTGGGTGTGGTGGTGCCACGCCCCTCGGACGGCACCGCCGAGGCCGGGCAGCGGGGTGCGCACGATGATCGACGGGTCGCGTTCGAGGTGCAGCCCGAGGTCGACCTGGTGGAGCGCCGCCCGGTGGGCCAGGAAGGGCAGGTCGAAGGCGGACCCGTTCCACGTGGCGAGCACACCGGCGGGAAGGGCGCGCAGGCGGACCGCGAGGTCGAACAGGATCGTGGTCTCACGGCCGCTGAAGATCTCGTCGTGCCCGGGGAGCGACAGGGCCACCGTGACGACGGGGGCGACGCGGGGGTCGAGACCGTCCGAGGACGTGTCGGTCTCGATGTCGAGCCCGTAGACGAGGGGACGCCGCGTCATCGAGGGGAAAGGCTACGGAAACCGTCCGCCCCGATGGGGGATGCTCGTGGTCACGGTCGCGCGGACCGCGCGACCGGGATGCTCAGGTCGGCGGGTCAGACCGCGATGCGGCCGCCGATCGGGGCCGGGACGGCGTAGCCGGCGGCGGCACGCTCGGCCTCGCTCTCGCCGCCCCAGAACCCGTACTCGAGGCGGGACCGGGCGTGGTCGCGGCACTCGATGCGGACCGGGCAGCGCATGCAGACCTGGCGGGCGGCGGCCTCCCGGCGCAACCGCGCCGGCGGGCGCTCGGCGTGCGGGGCGAAGAACAGGTCGGTGTGCCCGGCGCAGGTGGCTCGGTCGAGCCAGCGGGGACGGATGTCGTCGATGCTGGCTGCGGTGTCCGAGCGGTCGCGCGTGGTCACGATCATGGCTCTGGGCTCCCTCGTGGATGTGATCACAAGGGTACGTAGGGGACGCCGTCCTGTCCCGCACTCTGCAAGAGATTGTGAGAATACTTGCGATCACTTCCAGAGATATGCCCCCGGGGCGGTCAGTCCGGGGTGCCCTCCAGGACCCGCGTGACGAGGGCGGCCACGGCGCTGCGCTCGGCCCGGGCCAGGGTGACGTGGCCGAAGAGAGGATGGCCGGTCAGCTTCTCGATCACCGACGTGATGCCGTCGTGGCGGCCGACCCGGAGGTTGTCGCGCTGGCCGACATCGTGGGTCATCACGACCCGGCTGCCCTCGCCCAGGCGGGACAGGGCGGTGAGCAGCACGTTGCGCTCGAGGTTCTGGGCCTCGTCGATCACCACGAAGGCATCGGTGAGGCTGCGGCCCCGGATGTGGGTGAGGGGCAGCACCTCCAAGAGGTCGCGGGCCAGGACCTCCTCGACCACCTCCCGGCCGGCGAAGGCGTGGAGGGCGTCGAGCACTGCCGCGCCCCACGGGCCCATCTTCTCCTCGCGGTCGCCGGGGAGGAAGCCGAGGTCCTGGCCCCCGACGGCGAAGAGCGGTCGGAACACCATCACCCGGGAGTGGGTGTTCTGTTCGAGCACGGCCTCGAGCCCGGCCGCCAACGCCAGGACGCTCTTGCCCGTGCCGGCCCGGCCCCCGAGGCTGACGATGCCGACCTCGGGGTCGGCCAGCATGTCGATGGCGACCCGCTGCTCGGCGCTGCGGCCCCGGACGTCGAACAGCGCCCGTTCGCCGGTGACGAGGTGGATGCGCTTGTCGGGGCGGACCCGGCCGAGCGCCGACTGCGACCCGTGGTGCAGCACGACACCGGCGTGGCAGGGCAGGTCGTGGGCCGCGTCGAGGTCGAGCACCCTCTCCTCGAACAGCTCGTCGATGGCCGTGTCGTCGACGTCGAGCTCGACCACCCCGGTCCAGCCGGTGTCACGGGCCTGCTCGTTGCGGTACTCGTCGGCGTCGAGGCCGACGATGCTCGCCTTGAGCCGCAGGGGCAGGTCCTTGGTGACGACGACGACGTCGCGGCCCTCGTCGGCCAGGTTGCGGGCGACGGCCAGGATCCGGTGGTCGTTGTTGTCGGCCGTGAGGGAAGGCGGGAGCGAGCGGGTGTCCTGGTGGTTGAGCTCGACCCGCAGGGTGCCGCCCTCGTCGTTGACCGGCAGGGGGTCGGTCAAGGAGCCGTGGGCCAGGCGGAGCCGTTCGAGGGACCGCAGGGCCTCCCGGGCCGCGTAGCCGAGGTCGGGGTGGTGGCGCTTGCCCTCGAGCTCGCTCAGGACGACCACGGGCAGGACCACCTCGTGCTCGGCGAAGCGGGCCAGGCAGGCGGGGTCGGCCAACAGCACCGACGTGTCGAGCACGTGGGTGCGGGGACGCGGCGAGGCAGGGGTCAGATCGGGCACGGGCCCTCCCGGTGGTGTGGGGCACTGATGGCGTCGACGAGGGACGCGAGCCGCCGTCGACGGCGATGGTCGGTCACCGTCGCCCATGCAACACCCCCCGCCCGGCCCCGCGGGGGATGGTGACGCCGACCAGGGAGGAGTTCACCCGCCCGTCACCCGGAGGGCCCACGGGCTCCGCCCGCCCGGTGCCTGGCAACCAGGTGGTCCTGGCGGCGGCCCGTGCTCAGGCGGGTGAGCGGGCGCCGGTGATGCAGACCAGGACGGTGCCGGGACCGTGGACCTTGCGGGTCAGGAGCTGCTCGATGTCGCCCGAGCGGCTGGTGCCGGTGGCCAGGACGAGCCCCGGCGGCGGGCCGTCGTCGCCGAGGGCGCGGAGCACCGAGCCGGGCGTCGCGACGAGGCGGTCGGCGGGCGCCACGCAGATGTGGACAGGCGGGAGGAGGCTGGCCAGGCGACCGTCGACGTCGCTGCGCAGCACCAGGCTCCCGGTCGAGGCCACCAGGTGGGAGGCGGACGTGACACCGAGGTCGGCCTCGGCTCCATCGGCCACCGTCACCGGCGCGACCTCGATGCCACGGGCCTCCAGGGCCGCACCGAGGGCCTCGGCCTCCGGGGCCGCGGACCGGACGGCGGTGCGGACGTCGTGGGCGGCGAGCCACCGGTCGAGGATCCCGTCGGGGACGGTGGCCCCGGTCGTGGTGACCACCTCGGCCCCGGCGGCGGTCGCGGCCCGGACGAAGCCGGCGAGGAGCGTCGGGGCCGGGTCGGCCAGGAGGGCCTCGGGGACCGGCGAGGGGCCCGCGACCGGGGCCACGGTCACCAGCCCGCGTCGGGCCGGGGCCAGGAAGGCGGCCCGATCTCCGTGCTCGTGGGGGTGCCGGTCGGGGCTCACGAGGGCGTCCCCCGGCATTCCGGGCCCGCCCGCGTCGCGGCAGCGCGACGCTCCCGGGCCCAGAACCCGACGCCGCGACGTCCTGGGGCCCGGAACATGCTTCGGGCGGCCTGGTGGCGCGGGAGCGGAGCGGCCGTGATCACACGTCGCCCGCCTCCCAGCGGGCGCGGAAGGTGCGGTCGGCGGGGGTGGGGACGGTGCGGCCCTGGGCCCAGCGGCGGCCGGGCGGGACCAGGGCGGCCAGACGGGTGAGGCCCCGGCCCGCGGTGGCGGCCCGGGTCGAGGCGCGGTACCCGGCCGGCGACGACCACGCCGCGGCCCAGGCCTTCCATCCCGCCCGGGTGGCGGTGCCGGCCGAGGCGGCGTGGCGGCGGCGCATGGCCAGGATCAGGTCGGTCAGCGGGATCCCGACCGGGCAGACGTCGTTGCACGCCCCGCACAGGGTCGAGGCGTCGGCGACGGCACCCGCCCCGGGGGTCGAGGCGTCGAGCAGCGGAGTGAGCACGGCGCCCATCGGCCCCGGGTAGGTCGCGCCGTAGGCGTGCCCGCCGACCTGCCGGAACACCGGGCAGACGTTGAGGCAGGCCCCGCAACGGATGCAGGCCAGTATCTCGTGGGCCTCCTCGCCGAGCAGCGCCGAGCGCCCGTTGTCGACGACGACGACGTGGAGCTCGGCCGGCCCGGCGTCGTCGCCGACCGCCCGGGGCCCGCCGGTGACCGACACGTACGACGTGATCGGCTGCCCGGTGGCGGCCCGCGTGAGCAGGGCGAGGATCAGGTCGGCCTGGTGCCAGTCGGCGACGATCCGCTCCATCCCCATCACCACGACGTGCACGGGCGGCAGCGACGTCACCAGCCGCCCGTTGCCCTCGTTGGTGACCAGCACGACCGACCCGGTCTCGGCGACCGCGAAGTTGCAGCCGGTGATGCCGACCTCGGCGGCGAGGAAGCGCTCTCGCAGGGTGGCCCGGGCGTGGGCGGCCAGGGCCGCCGGCTCGGCCTCGACGTGGGCCGCGCCGCCCCGGGACTCGAACAGCGCCTTGATCGTGTGGCGGTCGTGGTGGAGCGCGGGGGCGATGATGTGGCTGGGCGGCTCCTCGGCGAGCTGGACGATCCACTCGCCCAGGTCGGTCTCGACCACGTCGGCGCCCGCCGTCTCCAGGGCCTCGGCCAGCCCGATCTCCTCGGTCACCATCGACTTCGACTTCACGACCCGCCGGCCGGCGGCGATGCCGGCCACGGCGGCCCGGGCGGCCGCGGCGTCGGGCGCCCAGTGGACGTGCCCGCCGCGGGCGAGGACGTTGTCGGCGAACCGCTCCAGCAGGCCGGGCAGGTCGGCCAGCACCGAGGCCCGGACCTGACGGGCCGCGGCCCGCAGCTCCTCGGGGCCGGTGAGGAGGGAGAGGGCCTCGACCCGGTGGGAGGCGAAGCGGTCGACGGCCCGGGCCGTGCGGGGCCCGAGGTCGACGTCCGCCAGGGCGACCTGGGTCCGCTCCCGCAGCGGTGCCTCGCCCAGTCGGGGGGCGATCACGACGCCGGCCCGCCGGTCGGCCCCGATGGCGATGCCCCCGAGGGCGACGGCAGGGCGTCGGCCAGGACCTCGGCGATGTGGCGCACCTCGACCGGGACACCGGTGGCCTCGGCCCGGCCGGCCAGGTGGAGCAGGCACGACACGTCGGTCGACACGATCGTCGTCGGCGAACCGTCGGCGTCGCGGGGGAGCGACCGCAGCTTCTCGTCGGCCATGGCCTCGGCCACCTCGGGGAGCTTGACGCTGAAGGCGCCGCCGAAACCGCAGCACCGCTCCTCGTCGGCCCACGGCTCGACCTCGACGTCGGCCACCCGGTCGAGGGCCGCCCCCGGCGGCGCCACCACGCCGAGCTCCCGCTGGAGGTGGCAGCCCCGATGGCGCACCACCCGGGCCGGTGCCGGCGCGGCCAGGGCGGGCAGGTCCCGCCCGTCGAGCCACTCGGTGAGCTCGACGGTCCGGGCCGCGACCGCCCGTGCCCGGTCCGCGGCCTCGTCGTCGCCCACCGCCTCGAACAGGTCGGGCCAGAACCGTCGGACCATGCAGGCGCAGGACCCGGACGGCACGACGACCGCGTCGGCGCCGTCGGCGAGGGCGGCTTCCAGGGCGGTGAGCGTCGGACGGGCGACGCGCGCCGCCTCGGCCGCGAAGCCGGCGTTCCAGGCGGGCTGGCCGCAGCAGGTCTGCCCGGCCGGGACCTCGACGCCGGCCCCGGCGGCCCGCAGGACCCGCACCGTCGCCACCGCGGCCTCGGGTGCGACCACGTCGGCCACGCAGGTGACCAGGAGGGCGACACGAGGTGCGGGGTCGGTCACTCGCCCAGCGTGCCACGAACCCTCGCGGGGAGCCCCACCACCCGCGGCCCGGAACTTCGGGGCCGCGACGGTGCTCTCACCGGTACATCCGCTCCACGGAAGACAGGAACCGATCATGAGCGACTTCCACGACGCCTCCGGGTACGACACCAACGGTGACGGCATCATCGATGCCTTCGACCTGAACCACGACGGCTTCATCGATGCCGTCGACACCAACTTCGACGGTGTCGCCGACACGTTCGACACCAACGGTGACGGCTTCGCCGATGCCTTCGACCTGAACCAGGACGGCTTCATCGATGCCGTCGACACCAACTTCGACGGTGTCGCCGACACGTTCG
>CAYQGF010000044.1:0-1936 GCA_964416885.1 uncultured Iamiaceae bacterium | reverse complement strand
CAACGGTGACGGCTTCGCCGACAGCGGCTTCGACCCGGCCGACCCCAGCGGCGTCGGCACCAGCGCCGGCTACGACCTCGACGGCGACGGCCTGGTCGACGCCTACGACATCGACGGCGACGGCATCCTCGACACCGACGCATCCGCGGCCGGCTCCACCGGGGCGACCGACCTCGACGGCGACGGCCTGGTCGACAACAACCCCAACACCTTCCTGAACGACGACGACTACTACACCCAGGCCGAGCAGGCCCAGGGCTACAGCGCCTCGGACAGCAGCTTCATCGAGCCGGCCGACGCCGCGGGCAGCACCAGCCTCATCAGCGACTACCAGGACCCCGGCCTCTAGGTCCGACCGGCCGGCGGGTGGGTCAGGCCCCTTCCGTCGGCCCGGCGTCGACCGCGGCCCGGATGCGAGCGGCGACGTCGGCCATGTGGGCCTCGCCGTCGTAGCGGGTGCGGGGCCAGAAGAAGCCCTTGAGGCCGTCGCCCCTGGTACGGGGGACGACGTGGACGTGCAGGTGCGGCACGCTCTGGCTGACCCGGTTGTTCATCGCCACGAAGGTGCCCTTGGCGTCCATCGACGCCTCGACCGCGGCGGCCAGCCGACGGGCCCGGGAGAACAGCGGGTCGACCTGCTCGGGCGGGAGGTCGACCAACGTCTCGTGGTGCTCACGGGGCACGAGCAGCACGTGGCCGGGGAACAGCGGTCGGACGTCGAGGAAGGCCACCGCGGCGTCGTCGTCGAGGACGACGTGGGCCGGCTCGTCGCCGGCGACGATGGCGCAGAACGCACACGGCGCGGCCATCGGCGGTCAGCAGCCGGGCCGGGCGGTGGCCAGGCTGGCCAGGAACCGGTCGACGTCGTCGTCGGTGGTGAAGCGGTGGCACGACACCCGCACCGACCGGCCCCGCACGCTGACGTGGACCCGATCGTCGGCCAGGTGGGCGGCCAGGGCATCCGGGGCGAGACCGGTGGTGCCCAGCCCGACGCCGACCAGGTGCGGGGAGCGGTGCTCGGCCGGCGGGGCGGTGAAGCCGAGCTCGACCGCGCCGGCGCACAACCGGTCGGTGAGGGCCCGGGCGTGCTCAGCGGTGGCGGCCGGGCCCCAGTCGAGGACCAGTTGCAGCCCGGCCAGGGCGACGCCGATCAGGCTGTGCTGCGACGCCTCGCCCATGTCGTAGCGGCGCGCGCCGGGCCGGTAGTCGTCCGACGGGTCGGCGAGCGTGCTGAGGTCCTCGGCCCCGGCCCGACCGATCCAGCTGTGCTCGAGCGGCCGGCCGTCCCGCCACTGCGGACCGAACCAGCAGAAGCCCAGGGAGTAGGGGCCGAGCAGCCACTTGTAGGTGACGCCGGCGACCACGTCGGGCTGCACCGTGGCCGCGTCGAACGGCACCGCCCCCAGCGACTGGGCGGTGTCGACGGCGAGGGCGGCGCCGACCGCCCGGGTCGCCGCCCGCAGCGCCACCAGGTCGAAGGGGGCACCGTCGGTCCAGTGCACCGCCGGCGCCGAGACCAGGGCCACCTGGTCGCCCCGCCGCTCCACCTCGGCCAGGAGCGGGCCGCTGCGGTCCGGGCCGTCGGGCGGGACCCGCACCACCTCGGCCCCGGCCCGCTCGGCCGCCGCCGTCCACGGCAGCAGGGCGGACGGGAACTCCTCGCCGGGCACCAGCACCACCTGGCCCTCGGCCAGGGGCAGGTTGGCCGCGAAGGTCGACAGCCCGTAGCTCACCGCAGGGGTGACGGCCACGCCGTCCGCGTCGGCGCCCAACAGGTCGGCGATCAGCCCCCGGTAGGTCTCGACCGGGACGAAGAAGTCGTCGGTCGCGATCGTCCAGGGCCGCGCCTTGCGGTCGACCGCGGCCCACCCGGCCTCCACGCCGGTGCGGGGGAGCGGGCCCATGTAGGCGCAGTTCAGGTAGCTGACGTCGGACG
>CAYQGF010000043.1:7773-15449 GCA_964416885.1 uncultured Iamiaceae bacterium | reverse complement strand
GACGGGGCCCTGGCGCCGGAGGTCGACGCCCTGGCCGACGACCCCGACGCGTGGGCGCCGCACTGACGGGTCGCCACGGACCGGGCGGCGACCGACGGGCTCCTCCCCCGTTCTGGCGCGCCAGAGCGCTCGAAAGACCGGTGCGGCGCGCCAGAACGGTCACCGACGGGGCTCTGGCTCGTTCTGGCGCGCCAGAGCGGTCGAACCTCGGGCCTGGCGCGCCAGAACGGTCACCGACGGTCGTCGGGCCCGATCAGCGCCGGCCCTCCCGACGGCGGCGGGCCAGCACCACGTGGGCCTTGGCCGCCCCCCAGACCAGGCCGGGCTCGTGCAGGTCCGGGTGGATGTCGGCGAAGGCGGCCGGGGTCAGGTCGTAGACGTCGTCGGGGTGCAGGCGAATGGCAACGGCGTCCCGGGCGACCGGGGCCACGCCGGCGGCCCGGAGGACAGAGGTGGGATGGACGACTGCACCCCGCAGGAGGGCCAGCGGCCCGGTGGGCTGGTCGTCGACGTCGCGGGCCAGCAGGGCGCGCACCCGGGCGCCGACCTCGTCGGTGGCGGCGCGGCCCGCGGCCGGGGCGGCCTCGGCCACGGGGGCCAGGGGCGGCGCGCCGGTCCCGGCCCGGTGACGCTCGGCCACGACTCGTTCGACCCAGCCGCCGAGGTGGGCGTCCACGGCGTCGGCCAGGGCCTCGGCGTAGCGGCGCAGGGCGGCCGCGTCGGCCGGGTCGTCACCGGGGTCGTCGGCGGGCCGGAGGTCCACCCTGCCAGGATGGCCGCCGTGCTGTCCGACCGCCCGATCCCGCGATGAAGATCACGGAGCCGAGCCGCCAGGCGAGGCGACCTAGCAAGCACAGCGCCCTCCCTCCGAGGCCCTGCCGAGGAGGACGTGGACCGCACGAGAGGCAACCGCCCGCGTGAGGATCCGGGTCCTGAGCGTGTTCGAGGGGGTCGTGTACCACTGCCACCTGGTCGACCCGTCCCACCCGTGCCGGCCGACCCTCGAGGTCGAGGCCGTGCTGCGCGAGGGCGACGCCGACGCCGGCCCGATCCTGCTCTCGCTCGCCGACTACATCCTGATGGCCGGTGGCCGTGACGTGGTGGCCGGGTGCCTCGACCAACTGCGGGAGCGGGGGCGCATCGTCGAGCACCTGGGAGTGGCCCACCTGGCCTTCCCGACCTGGACGCCCGTCGACATCTCGGGCCCGGGCGGATGACGGTCCCCGACACCGGCCGGACCGTGTCTCCTACACTCCTGCGATCCTCGCACCGAACGACGCCCTCCCCGCCGGCCCGCAGCGCCGCACCTGGCTGACCGCCGTCGCCGGCATCGTGCTGCTGCTGACGCTGTGGGGCACGACTCCGGCCGCGGGGCAGGAGACCACCGAGCCGGCGCCGACGGACCCGGCCGTGACCACCGCGCCCATCGAGGACCAGACCGGCGTCCGGGGCGAGCTGCGGGTCGACGACGAGCCGGTCGAGGGCGTCGCCATCACCGTCGCCGACCCGGCGGGGACCGAGGTCGGCGAGGTCACCTCGGGGGCCGACGGCAGTTGGTTCCTGCCGGTCCCGGCCCCCGGCGAGTACGTGGTCACCCTCGCCGTCGACACCCTGCCCGCCGGCATCGCCCTCCGGGCCCCGGACCGCAACCCGCTCACCCTCCCGGTCCAGGGCGGCCGCACCCGCGTGGCCCTGTTCGGTCTCCAGCGGGCCGGCGAGCCCACCGACCCGAGCAGCGGGAGCAGCGCCACCGCCCCGACGACGACGGAGCGCTCCGGCCCGTCCTTCACCCGGAAGCTGACGGCCCGCGTCGTCGACGGCGTGGTGTTCGGCCTGATCCTGGCCGTGGCCGCCATCGGCCTCTCGCTGATCTTCGGCACCACCAAGCTGGTCAACTTCGCCCACGGCGAGATGGTCACCCTCGGCGCCGTCGTCGCCTGGTTCCTCAGCTCGAGCAGCGTCCGGCTCCCGGTGATCCTCGCCGGCCTCCTGGCCGTGGTCGTCGGCGCCCTGGCGGGCGTGCTCAACGAGGTCGGCCTCTGGCGGCCGTTGCGCCGCCGTCGCACCGGTCAGTTCCAGGTCCTGGTGATCTCGATCGGCCTCTCGATCGTCGCCCGCCAGGCCCTGCGGATCTGGTTCGGGGCCGGCGACAAGCGGTTCCGGCAGTACTCGGTCCAGCGGACGTCCTGGGAGCTGGGCCCGTTCCGGGTCACACCCCTCGACGTCGCCCTCGTCGTCATCTGCGTGGCCATCCTCGTGGCCGTGGCGCTGATGCTCCAGCGGACGCGCATCGGCAAGGCGTTGCGGGCGGTGGCCGACAACCCGGACCTGGCCTCGTCGTCGGGCATCGACGTCCGGCGGGTCATCGTGTTCGTCTGGGCGTTGGGTGGTGCCCTCGCCGCCGGCGGCGGCGTCCTCCAGGGCGTCGCCACACGGGTCGACTACCTGATGGGCTTCCAGCTCCTCCTGCTCATGTTCGCGGCGGTGATCCTCGGTGGGCTGGGCACCGCCTACGGGGCCATGGTCGGCGGGCTGGTGGTCGGCCTCGCCACCGAGCTGAGCACGCTGTGGATCTCGCCCGAGCTCAAGACGGTCGCGGCGCTGCTGGTCCTCATCCTCGTGCTGCTCGTCCGGCCCGAAGGCATCCTCGGCAGCAAGGAGAGGGTGGGCTAGGTGGACTTCGGAGCCATCCTCCAGAACGCCAGCCGGGCGGCGATCGGCCCCGAGGCCGTCGTGCTCTGCCTGGCCGCCATCGGGCTCAACGTGCACTTCGGGTACACGGGCCTCCGCAACTTCGGCCAGGTCGGGTTCATGCTCTGCGGCGCCTACGGCACCGGCGTCGCCATCGACACGTGGGGCTGGTCGCTGTGGCTGGCCATCCCCTTCTCGCTGCTGGTGGCGGTCGGCTTCGCCCTGGCCCTCGGCGGGCCGACGCTGCGGTTGCGCGGCGACTACTTCGCCATCGTCACGATCGCCGCGGCCGAGATCCTGCGCTTCGTCGTCCGGTCGACCTCGGCGACCGACATCACCGGTGGGCCCTTCGGGCTGCCCAAGCCCCGGGTCGGCGAGAGCCGGCCGGTGCTGGCCGCCGACTTCCGGGCGCTGTCGCCGTTCGACGCCAGCGGGACCTACGGGTTCGGCCAGTTGCGGTTCAACGGCAACCAGATGTGGGTGCTCACCGTCGGCTGGACGCTGGTGGTCGTCATCACCGTCGTCGTCTGGCTGCTGATGCGCAGCCCGTGGGGCCGCATCCTCAAGGCCATCCGCGAGGACGAGGACGTCGTCCGGTCGCTGGGCAAGAACGCCGTGTCGTACAAGATGCAGTCGTTGATCCTCGGCGGCGTGATCGGCGCCCTGGGCGGGGTGATCTCCCTGCTCAACACCTCGAGCGCCGGGGCCAACAGCTTCCAGCCCCAGATCACCTTCTTCGCCTACACCGTGCTGATCCTCGGGGGCACCGCCACCCGGCTGGGCCCGATCGTGGGTGCCGTCCTCTTCCAGTTCCTGTTCGCCGGGTCGCAGTCGCTGCTGTCCCAGCTGGCCTCGGAGGACCTGCTGCCCGGCTTCCTGAAGGGCGACGACTCCCAGGGCGCCTTGGCGCTGGCCTTCGTCGGCCTCGGGTTGATGGCGCTGCTGATCTTCCGGCCCCAGGGGATCTTCGGGTCACGGGAGGAGATGTCCCTTGAATGACGCCCGCCCCGCCCTGGTCAAGGGCCCGATCGTCGACGACGACCCGACCGGTCGCCCCAAGGACGATGCCATCCTCGTCATCGACGGCGTGCGCCGGACCTTCGGTGGCCTGACCGCGGTCGACGTCGAGCACCTCGAGATCCCCCGCGGCGGGATCACCGCCCTGATCGGCCCCAACGGCGCCGGCAAGAGCACGCTGTTCAACCTGATCACCGGCTTCGACAGCCCCGACGCCGGCACGTGGACCTTCGACGGCCACCGCCTCAACGGCATGCGCCCCCACCGCATCGCCCGGCTCGGCCTGGTCCGCTCCTTCCAGCTCACCCGGGCCCTGGCCAAGCTCACCGTGCTGGAGAACATGCTGCTCGCGGGGCAGGGCCAGAAGGGCGAGAACGCCCTGATCGGCCTGCTGACCTTCCCGTGGCAGGCCCAGGAGAAGGAGCTCACGGCCAAGGCCGACTCCCTGCTGGAGCGGTTCAAGCTGAGCCACATGCGCGACAAGCGGGCCGGCACCCTGTCCGGGGGCCAGCGCAAGCTGCTCGACATGGCCCGGGCCCTGATGGCGGAGCCGCTGTGCGTCTGCCTCGACGAGCCCATGGCCGGCGTCAACCCGGCGCTGACCCAGTCGCTCCTGGGCCACGTCACCTCGCTCCGCGACGAGGGCAAGACCGTGATCTTCGTCGAGCACGACATCGACGTGGTGATGGAGATCAGCGACTGGGTCGTCGTGCTCGCCGGTGGCCAGGTGGTGGCCGAGGGCCCGCCGGAACGGGTCGCCCGCGACGAGCGGGTCATCGAGGCCTACCTCGGGGCCGCCCTGCCGGCCGAGATCGACCACGAGGAGACCGACGAGGAGGGCGGCGCATGACCGACGGCCCCCCGGACCTGTCGGCGGCGATGGCCGCCCCCGACGCCATCACACCGACCGACGAGCCGATCCCCGTCGTCGACGTCCCGGCCCGGGAGGCGGTGCTCGTCGGCGACGACCTCACCGCCGGCTACCTGCCCGGTGTCAACATCCTCGACGGCTGTCACGTCGAGCTGGGCCAGGGCGAGCTGGTCGGGGTCATCGGGCCCAACGGCGCGGGCAAGTCCACCCTGATCAAGACCCTCTTCGGGCTGGTGCCGGTACGAGGCGGCCGGGTCGTGCTCCGCGGCGACGACATCACCGGCCACCGGGCCGACCAACTGGTGGCCGCCGGCATCGGCTACGTCCCCCAGGTCGCCAACGTCTTCCCCAGCCTGACCGTCGACGAGAACCTGGAGATGGGCCTGTACCTCCGGCCCTCGGCCTGGGCCGAGCGGTCGGCGTTCGTGCGCGACCTGTTCCCGGTGCTGGCCGACCGGCGGGCCCAGAAGACCGGCTCGCTGTCGGGGGGCGAACGCCAGATGGTGGCCATGGCCCGGGCCCTGATGATGGACCCGGTCGTGCTGCTCCTCGACGAGCCGTCGGCCGGGCTGTCGCCGAAGCTCCAGGTCGAGGTGTTCGAGCGGGTCGCCAGCATCAACCAGGCCGGCGTGTCGGTGCTGATGGTCGAGCAGAACGCCCGCCGCTGCCTGCAGGTGTGCGATCGGGCCTACGTGCTGGACCAGGGCCGCAACGCCTACACCGGCACCGGCCGCGAGCTGCTCCACGACCCCAAGGTCATCGAGCTCTACCTCGGCACCCTGGCCCAGGCCGGCCGCTGACCGTCCCGTCGGGTCAGTGGGTGAGGACCCGGGCCAGGAAGGTGCGGGTCCGCTCCTCGCGGGGTGACCCCAACACCTGGGCCGGCGGGCCCTGCTCGCAGATCACGCCCTCGTCCATGAACACGACGTGGTCGGCCATGTCGCGGGCGAAGCCCATCTCGTGGGTCACGATCAGCATCGTCATCCCCGCCTCGGCCAGGCCCCGCATGACCTCCAGCACGTCGCCGACCAGCTCCGGGTCGAGGGCGCTGGTCGGCTCGTCGAACAGCATCACGTCGGGGCCCATCGCCAACGACCGGGCGATGGCGACCCGCTGCTGCTGGCCACCGCTGAGCTGGGCCGGGTAGGCGTCGACCTTCTCGGCCAGTCCGACCTCGGCGAGCAACCGCCGGGCCTCGGCCTCGGCCTCGGCCCGCCCCTGGCCCAGCACCTTCCGGGGCGCCAGGGTCACGTTGTCGAGCACCTTGAGGTGGGGGAACAGGTTGAACTGCTGGAACACCATGCCCATGCGCCGCCGGGCCAGGTCGAGCTCGCAGTCCGGGTGGGTGACCTCGACGCCGTCGACCACGATGTGGCCGGCGGTCGGGTCCTCCAAGCGGTTGACGCACCGGAGGAGGGTCGACTTGCCCGACCCCGAGGCCCCGACGATGCACACGACCTGGCCGGGCTCGACCATCAGGTCGATGCCCCGCAGGACGTGGTTGTCGCCGAAGGACTTGTGGAGGCCGATGATCTCGACCGACCCGCCTCGCACCGCCCGGGTGTCGGTGCCACCGGGCTTAGTCAGGTCGGGGCTCATCGGGACCGGGCCTGACGCTTCTCCAGGATCGCCACCGCCTGGGTCAGCGGGATGGTGATCAGGATGTAGATGACGCCCACCACGACGAGCGGCGTCATGTTGAAGTTGCCCGAGACGCCGTCCCGGCCGTACTTGAGCAGCTCCTTGGTGCCCCGGGTCGTGCCCAGCACCGACAACAGGGCCGTGTCCTTGAGCAACAGGATCAGCTCGTTGGCCAGCGGGGGCACCACGATGCGGAACGCCTGGGGGATGACGACGAAGCGGGTGGTCTGGGCCGGCGCCAGCCCGAGCGACAACGCCGCCTCGGTCTGGCCCTTGGGCACGGCCTGGAGCCCGGCCCGCACCGTCTCTGCCATGTAGGCCCCGGCGACCAGGCCGAGGGCGAGGATGCCCGCCCCCGACAGCCCGAGCACCGACGGCACCCGGATCCCCATCCCGATCGGGAGGGCGAAGCCCACGAGGATGATCGTCAGCAGGGCCGGCAGGCCCCGGAACAGCTCGATGTAGAGCCGGGCCACCACCCGGAACAGGACGATCGACGAGCGGCGGGCCAGGGCCGCGGTCAGCCCGAACACCAGGCCCAGGGCGAACGAGAACACCGTGTAGAGGATGGTGTTCTGGGCCGCGACCTTGACGACGCCCGGGAACTGGTCGCGGGCGATGCCGGGGTCGAGGAACTTGTCGGCCAGGCGCGGCCAGTCGGTGACGAGGACGGCCAGGACCAGCACCACGATGCCCGCGCCCCACCCCAGCGCCTGCACCAGCAGGCGCCGTCGGGTGGGGGTCAGGCGGCGGCGGGGGCCCGGGTCGAACACCCGAGCCGGGGCCAGCCCCGGCGCCGGGCTGTCGGTCACCGGACCGGGCTCACGAGTCGCCGAAGTAGCTGGCGAAGATGGTGTCGTACTGGCCCGACTCCCGGACCGCGGCGAGGCCCTCGTTGAGAGCGTCGAGGAGCTGGGTGTTGCCCTTCTCGACCGCGAAGCCGTACTGCTCGTCGGTCGGGTACTCCTCGACGACCTTCACGCCGTCGTCCTGGGTGGCCCGGTAGGCGTTGACCGGGAAGTCCTGGAGGATGGCGTCGATCTCCCCGGACTCGAGGGCGACGAACAGGGCGTCGGCGCCGTCGAAGGACACGACCTCGGCCCCGTCGGGGGTGTTGTCGTTGGCGTAGGACTCGCCGGTCGTGCCCGACTGGACGCCGATGCGCTGGCCGGCCAGGTCGGCGAGGGCGGTGACGTCGGAGTCGACCGGCACCAGCAGGCTCTGCACGGCGTCGAAGTACGGCTCGGTGAAGTCGACCTCCTCGGCCCGCTCGTCGGTGATGGTCACGGCGGAGGCCACGACGTCGCAGTTGCCGGCGGCCAGGTTGCCGAGGATGCCGTCGAACTCGACGTCGGTCACGCTGAGCTCGAGGTTCATCTGCGCCGCGATGGCGGCCAGCAGCTCGATGTCGAAGCCCGTGTACCCGCTGGGGCCGTCGCCCTTCGAGTTCGAGGGC
>CAYQGF010000043.1:0-7763 GCA_964416885.1 uncultured Iamiaceae bacterium | reverse complement strand
CGCCCTCGAACTCGAAGGGCTCGTAGGGGATGTCGGAGCAGACGGCCAGCGTGCCCTCGGTGATGGTCTCGGGGGTCGCGATGCCGCCCTCGACCGTGGTGGTGGTCTCGTCGCCGCTGCTGCTGTCCCCGTCGTCGCTGTTGCCACAGCCGGCGGCGACGAGCAGGGCGGCCGCGGCCAACAGGGCCAGGATGAACCGGAAGGGTCGGGGCGACGACGACATGGTGCTCCTCGTGTGACGAACGACGGGTCGGGTGCCGGCAGCGTAGACGAGCCGGACCGGCAGGCCGGGCTGGAACCCCGCGACTCTCCCGAAGCCGGCCTCCTCCCACGCCCGGATCCTGGCGACCCGGCAGCCTCCCCGCAGCTCGTGGGTGCTGTGTCGCAGGAACCGCACCAACCAGGTCCGGCTCAGGCCACCACGACGCTGATGGTGAGGCCGGGCGAGTTGCCAAGCCTCTTGTCGGTGGTGACCAGGGTGGCGTTCACCTCCTCGGCGAGCACGACGTAGAGCGCGTCGGCGATGCTCAGGTGGCCCCGCTTGGCCCAAGCCGTCGAGAGCAGCGGCAGGACCTCTGCTCGTCGGATGGGCGCCGAGAGCAGGTCGGCGAAGGCGCCCGCGGCGCGGGCGGCGGTGATCTCGTCGCGGAGCTCGGCCCGACGGATCGCTCCGGCGACCTCGGCAGAGAAGTGCTCTGGTGCGTACCACGTCGCCCGCGTCGGTAGGCGGTCTTGGAGCGCGAGTCCCGTGGGGGTCTCCAGCAGGAGGTCGACGCTCGCCGAGGCGTCAAGGACGCAGTTGGTCACCCCGACTCGGAGCGGGCTTCGGCCACCAGGTCAGCAGCTGTCACCGACAACTCGGTCGGCTTGTCACGCACGAGGCCAGCGAACCACGTGTCCATGTCACCGCTCGGCGGGTCCCCGATGAGGACGACCGACGGGCTGTCCCGAAGGTCCTTGGCTCGTGCCATCCCGCCAGGGTACTCGCCCTCCACGACCTGGCCTCCGAGCTTCCCCCTGCCCACTCGGCGAGGCGGGAGGCTGGGCCACCGACCTCCACGATCCCGGCGGCAACCGATCCTCGGACGCGACGAGGGCCCGGCGTCTCCGCCGGGCCCTCGGTCACGTCATCGGATGACGATCAGACGTCGACGTCCTGGGAGTCGACGATCTCGATCTCCCCGTCGGTGAACACACCGATGGCGTAGCGACCCTGGGCCGGGTCGCCCACGTCGTTCAGCTCGATGGCACCGGAGGCGCCGTCGTAGTCGATGTCCTCGCCCTCGTCGAGGAGGGCCTTGCAGGCCTCGAAGCTGTCGCACTTCTCGCCACCGCTGGTGACGTCGCCGACGGCGTCGATGATCGCCTGGCCGTCGGTCGACCCGGCCGCCTCGGCGGCCAGGGCGATGATGATGGCGCAGTCGTAGGTCTGGCCGCCGTAGATGAAGTTGTTGTCGGTGGCCTCGGCGATGCGGGCGTTGAAGTCCTCACCACCAGCGGCGCCGATGACGGTCATCCCGTCGACGACGGTCGGGTTGCCCTCCTCGACCAGGCTGGGGAAGGTCGGGCCGAAGACGCCGTCGGAGCCGTAGATCTGGTCGGCGGTGATGCCCTCCTCGAGCAGGCCGGCCACGACCTGGCCGCCCTCGTCGAAGGCGATCAGGACGACCGCGTCGGGCGACTCGCCGACGATGGTGCCGACCTCGGCGTTGAAGTTGGCGGCCTCCGGGTCGTAGCTGACCATGGGGGAGACGTCGGCGCCGGCGTCGTCGAGACCGTCGACGACGAGCTGGCCGAGGGCCTGGCCGTAGTCGTCGGCCCGGGCCACGACGACGACCTTCTGGGCACCGTCGGAGATCACGCGGTCGGCGATGATCGGGGCCACGGCCTCATCGGGCGGCACGGTGCGGAAGAAGAAGTCGGCGTTCTCCTGGTCGGTGAACGCGGGCGAGGTGGCCGAGCCCGAGCACTGCGGGATCTGCTCGTCCGAGAGGAGCTGGATGAACTCCTGGTTGTTGCCGGACGACGCCGCGCCGACGATGGCGTGGACGCCCTCGCCGACCAGGCGGTTGGCCGACTCGGCCGCGGTCTGAGGGGTCTCGCCCTCGTCGGCGTCGATGGCCTGGACGTCCTGGCCCAGGACACCGCCGGCGGCGTTGATGTCCTCGATGGCGAGCTTGAAGCCCTCGATCATCGGCGGGCCGAGGAAGGCGAGCGGGCCGGTGTCGGGCAGGATCCGGCCGATCACCAGAGCATCGCCACCCCCGCCGCCGCCCTCGGTCGACTCGGTGGACCCGTTGTCGCCACTGCTGGTGTCGTCGCCGTCGTCACCGCACGCGGCAACGAACAGGGCGAGAGCGAAGAACAGAGCACCTGCCTTCACGATCGGACTACGTCGCATGAGTTCCTCCGTTGTGGGACTTCCCTCCCGGAGCCGAGAGGAGGCACACCGGACGCGTCGGCCCGGGTGTGCGCCCGGCACAGTACCCCAGGCAACCGGAGCGTCGACCGGATGTCACGCCCTCGTCACATTGCGTCCCCCCGCCACGGAGCCGCCGGCCCCGACGTTCAGAGCCCGCGGTGCATGACGAGGAGGTCGACGTCGCCCTCGGTGGGGTGGCGGAACGCGCCCGGCACCCGGCCCACGACGGTGAAGCCGAGCGCCTCCCACAGCCGACGGGCGCGGTCGTTGGTCGCCACGACGGCGTTGAACTGCATGGCCCGGTAGCCCTCGGCCCGCGCCCGAGCGAGGACCGCCTCGGCCAGCGCCCGGCCCACGCCGCGCCCGCCCTGGGCCGGGTCGACCATGAAGCTGGCGTTGGCCACGTGGTCGCCCCGCCCGACATGGTTGGGCCGGAGCTCGGCGGTGCCCGCCACCGTGCCGTCGACCTCGGCCACCAGCACCACCGCCGGGGGCGGGAGCATCCACGCGGCCCGGGCGTCGGCATCGGTCATGGCGTCGGCGTCCCACACGTAGGTCTCGCCGGCCCGCACGACCGCCCACCAGATGGGCGAGATGGCGTCCCAGTCGGCGGCGGTGGCGTCGCGGACGCGGATCCCGCTCAGACCAGACCCACCCGGGCGAGGACCTCGTCGAGCGGAGCGACCATGCCGGTGTAGAAGGTGCCGAACTCGCCGTAGTGGGCCGAGGCCCGGTCGTAGCGCATGGTGTAGACGGCCTCCTTGAGGTCGTCGGGGTGGACGCCGAACAGGGTGACGCCCCACTCGAAGTCGTCGAGGCCGGTCGACCCGGTGACCAACTGGACGATGCGGCCGGCGAACTTCCGGCCCGACTGGCCGTGCTCCATCATCAGCTCGCGCCGCTCGTCGTAGGAGAGCGTGTACCAGTTGGCGCCGACCCAACGCCGCTTGGACATCGGGTAGAAGCACCAGGCCGGCTTGCCCTCCGGTGGCAGCGTCGGCCACAGCCGGACCCGACGCTGGCCCTCGGACACGGTGTCGCCGGCGTACTCGGACAGCTCGGTGAGCGAGACGTAGGAGTCGACCAGGACCAGACCGGCCGCGCCGAGCTCGGTCTGGAACTGGCGCAGCCGCCACAGGTCGACGCCGAGGGCCATGAAGGCCACGTCGGCCTTGTGCCCGAGCATCGCCACCGCGACGACCTGGACCCCGTCGGCCTCGGCCCCCTTCACCGCCAGCCGCACGGCGTCGACGTCGGCCGGCGCCGCGCCCCCCGTCGGCAGCTTCATGAACAGGTGCAGGACCCCCTGCCCATCAGCAGGGACCACGGGCTCAGCCATGCCAAAGACCGTAACGCGCCGGGGTCAGGCACCATCCGTGCCCCAGTCGAGCACCCGGACCTCCCGCGCCGGCCGCGCGGATGGTGCCTGACCCCCCGTGACACCCGGACGACGAGCCCACCAGAGGCCCAGCGGTGGGCAAGCGACCAACTGGGTACAGAAGCCCCGCCTATGCAGATCCTGCTCATCGACCGGGGCCGGGCCCACGAGGTCGACGTCGTCGTCCACGACCCGGAGGCGACCGTCGCCGACCTGGTGCGCGCCCTCACCGGCGGGTGCGACGATGTCGGGCTGGAGGCGGCCGGGGTGCTCGTGCCCGCGGGCCGTCGGCTCGACCGGGCGGGCATCCGCACCGGCAGCCCGGTCCGCCTGGTCCCCCTCCCGACGCGGGGCGGGGACGACGGCCGCCCGCCCACCGACGTCGCCGTCACCGCCGACGCCTCGGCCGGGCCCGACGAGGTCGAGGTGGCGGTGGTCGGTGGGCTCGACGCCGGGGCCCGGGCCCGGGTCGGCCCGGGCGAGTGGCCCATCGGCCGGGAGACGGCCACCCTGCCCATCGCCCACGACACCGTGTCGGCCCACCACGCCACGCTCACGGTGGCCGACGACGGCACCGCGGCCCTCGCCGATGCCGGCTCGCTCAACGGCACGTGGGTGGGGGCCGGGCCGGCCGACCGGCCGACGGCCCTCGCCCCCGGCCAGGTCGCCCGGCTCGGCGCCGTGCAGGTGGCGGTGCGGCCGCCGGTCGACGACGACCGCCCCGCCCTCCTCGCGGCCGGCCCCGGTCGGGGCGGGCCGACCGTCCCCTTCAACCGCCCGCCCCGGCCGGCGCCACCCGAGCCGCCCGAGCCGGTCGACCCGCCCGAGCCGGCCCAGGAGGCCCGCGGCGGGCCACCGCTCGGGGTCATGGCCATCGTCGCCCCGATCCTGGTCGGCGGGGCGATGGTGGCGATCACCGGCAAGTGGTCCTTCGCCCTCTTCCTGCTCCTCAGCCCGGTGGTGGCGATCGGCACCGCCGTCGACGCCAGGCGCCGGGGGCGGAAGGGCCGACGCCGGGACGAGGCCCGCTTCCGGGACGAGCTCGCCACCCTGCGGGCCCGGCTGGCCACCCTGGCCGCGGCCGAGCGGGCGCGCCTCGTCGACGAGGTCCCGGACCCGTCCGAGCTGCTCCGCCGGGTCGAGGCCCCGAGCACCCGGCTGTGGGAGCGCCGGCCCGGGCACCACGACTGGCTCCACCTGCGGGCCGGCATCGGCTCCGAGGCGTGGACGCCACCGGTGACCGGCGACCAGCGCCGCCTGCCCGACGAGGTCCGGGCGGCCGTCGCCGCCGCTCGCCGCATCCCCGATGCCCCCGTCCTGCTCGACCTGACCCAGGGCGGCGTGGTCGGCGTCGTCGGTCCCCGCCCGGCCGTGCTCGCCGTCGGTCGCTCGCTCGTCGCCCAGGCCGCCGTCCTCCACGGCCCGGCCGACCTGCCCACCCTCGTCCTCACCTCCGCCGACCGGGCCACCGACTGGGACTGGGCCAAGTGGCTCCCCCACGTCCTCGACCCGGGCGGCTCCGGGCGCCGGCGGATCGCCACCGGCCCCGACGCCGCCGAGGCCGGGTGCCGCGCCCTGTTCGACGCGGCCGAGGCGCCCCGGACCGAGGCCGGTCGGGGCCCGGAGCCCGGCCGGCCCCCCGGCCCCACCGCGCTCGTGATCGTCGACGACGAGACCCTCGTCGAGGGCCGTCGGGCCCCGGTGCGGACCGTCCTCCGCGGCGGCGCCGGGCCGGTCGCCGGCATCGTCCTGGCCGCCACGGAGGACCGGCTCCCGGCGTCGTGCACCACGGTGGTCGAGCTGGTCGACACCGACGGCACCGCCCGGGTGCACCGCGTGCACGCCGGCGTCCGGGTCGACGACGTCCAGGCCTGCGGCGTCTCGGAGGCCACCGCCCGACGCATCGCCCGGGGGCTGGCCCGCTTCGACGACCCCGAGCTCGGCGGGGCCGGGGCCGGCCTCCCACCGATCGTCGCCCTCCTCCCCCTCCTCGGGCTCGACCCGGTGACGGCCGACGCGGTGACGGCGCGGTGGGCTGCGGGCGGGCCCGACCCCGACCTGACGACCCCGATCGGGGTGGGCGAGGACGGCGTGCTGACGCTCGACCTCGGGCGCGACGGCCCGCACGGCCTGGTCGCCGGCACCACCGGCGCCGGCAAGTCCGAGCTGCTGCGCTCCCTGGTCGCCGGGCTGGCCGCCGGCAGCTCCCCCGACCACTGCACCTTCGTCCTGGTCGACTTCAAGGGCGGCAGCGCCTTCGACCGCTGCGCCCGCCTGCCCCACACCGTCGGGCTCGTCACCGACCTCGATGCCCACCTGGCCGAGCGGGCGCTGCGCTGCCTGGAGGCCGAGCTCCGCCACCGGGAACGGGTCCTCCGCGACCACGGTACGCCGGACCTGCCCGCCTACCGCCGGCTCCCGGAGGCGACCGACCGGCCAACGCTGCCCCGGCTCGTCGTGGTGATCGACGAGTTCGCCACCCTCAAGGCCGAGCTGCCCGGGTTCGTCGACGCCCTCGTCGGGGTGGCCCAGCGGGGCCGTAGCCTCGGCGTCCACCTGGTGCTGGCCACCCAGCGCCCCAACGGAGCCGTCAGCGACACCATCCGGGCCAACACCGACCTCCGCATCGCCCTGCGGGTCCAGGACACCGGCGACTCCAAGGACGTGATCGACGGCCCCGACGCGGCCCGCATCGGTCGCTCCCAGCCGGGCCGCGCCCTCGTCCGCTTCGGTCCGGGCGAGGTGGTCCCGGTCCAGACCGCCCTGAGCACCGGTGTGGCGACCGGCAGGCACGGCCCGGTCGAGGTCCGGCCCTTCACCGTGACGAGCAACCCGGGCGCCGGCCCGACCGCTGGCACCGCCGTCGAGCGGACCGAGGGGCCGTCCGACCTGACCCTGCTCGTCGATGCCTGCGTCGCGGCCCACGCCCGCTCGGGCCGGCCCGCGCCACGTCGGCCCTGGCCCGATCCGCTCCCGGTCGACCTCGACCTGGCGGCCCTCCGCGCCCGGGCCGGGCCCGTGGCTCCCCCGTCCCCCCTCTCGATGCCGGGCGGCCAGGTCGTCGTCGCCCTGGCCGACCGGCCCGACGACCAGGCCCAGACCCCGGTCGGCTGGACGCCGGAGACCGGCAACCTCCTGCTCGCCGGGCTGCCCGGGTCGGGCACGACCACGACGCTGCTCACCGTCGCCGCGACCGCGGCCCGGGCCACCGGCCCCGACGACCTCCACGTCTACGGGATCGACTACGGCACCGGTGCCCTCGATGCCCTCGCCGTCCTCCCCCACACCGGCGCCGTGGTCGGAGCCACCGACCGGGAGCGCCAGGCCCGGCTGGTCGCCTGGCTGCGGGGCGAGGTCGAGCGACGCCGCGGGCTGCGGTCGCCCCGCACCGGCGAGCCCCGGATCCTGGTGCTGCTCGACGGGGTGGGCGCCTTCCGGGCCGAGTGGGACGAGGCGGTCAGCCCGGTGCTCGACGCCGTCGCCCGGGTGTTCGGCGAGGGGCCGGAGCTGGGCGTCCACCTGGCGGTCACGGCCGACCGGGTCGCGGCCCTGCCCGGCCCCCTGCGGTCGCTGGTGCGTCAACAGCTCCTGTTCGCCCTGGGCGACGACCTCGACTACGGCCAGGGCGGGTTCCGGGCCGCCGAGCTGCCCACGTTCGTCCCGGGCCGGGCGCTCGACGTCGAGCGGCACCTGGAGGTCCAGGTCGCCCGGCCGGCGGCCGGCATCGAGGCCGAGCTGGCCGAGGTCGCCGGGCTGTGGGCCCCGCCGCGCCGGGCCCCGGTGGCGATCGGCGCCCTCCCCCGCCACGTCGACGTGGCCTCGCTCGCCGCCCACGTCGACCTCACTGGTTCGCCCCGCTGCATCCCCCTCGGCGTCGGCGAGCGGGCCCTCGCCCCGGCCGGGCTCGTGCTCTACGAGGGCGAGCACGGCCTGGTCGCCGGGCCGGCCCGACCGGGCCGGCCC
>CAYQGF010000042.1:0-15528 GCA_964416885.1 uncultured Iamiaceae bacterium | reverse complement strand
TGCAGCGGCCGCACATGGTGCAGGCGTCGGTGTCGAGCAGCTGCTTCCAGGTGAAGTCCGGGACGACGGAGGCGCCGAAGCTCTCCATCTCGGTCTCCATCAGGTTGGGCATCGGCTTCATGGCGCCCTTCGGGCGCTCCTTGTCCCGCAGGTACATGTTCAGCGGCGAGGTGAACATGTGGCGGAGCATGGTGATCGGGAGGATCGCCAGGAACAGCACGAAGCTGGCCACGTGGACGACCCACCAGACCTGGTGCCCGCCGGAGAGGTTGCCCATGTCCTCGATCAGGGTGGCCAGCGGGTAGCCGACGAACGACCACGTCTCGTAGTCGGGGCGGACGCCCCCGTTCTCCTGCGTGGTGAGGGCGATGCGCCAGGCCTCGGCCCCGAACCCGGTCACCGCGATGACGAGGATCGTGCCCAGGCCCAGGGCGTGCTCGGGCTTGGACTTGATGCGGATCCGGTAGGGCCGCTGGACGTAGCGGCGGCCGATCGCCCACAGCACGCCGACGAGCAGGGCCAGGCCGGCGGCGTCGCCCACCACGGTGTACGCCCGGTACACGTCGCCGTGGAGGAACTTCATCGCCTCCGGGACCTGGTGGTCGATCTCCAGGACGGTCGTGACGCCCAGGAGGATGAGGAAGCTGAAGTAGATCAGCGAGTGCATGAGCCCGGCCGCCGGGTCGCGCAGCAGCGTCTTCATGTAGACGCCGGCGCGGAAGTCGGCCAGGCGACGCTTGGCGTTCTTGGCCGTGGTCGCCCGGTTGTCGGGACCGCCCCGCTCCCAGTTCTTGGTGCGGTTGGCGAACATCAGGGCACCGGCGAAGATCGCCACCGGTATCACGATGTAGAACGCCAGCTTCACGGCGCTGGGGACGTTGTGCCACACCTCACGACGAGCAGGAGAGTCGTCGTGCCATTGGGTGAGCAGGGGGAGGCCACCGCCGACGATGCCGGCCGCGAGCGCGATGCCGGCCCCGAGGCCGATGACGATCTGGTGAGGGCGGATCCGCTTCGTCGTGGGCGAAGCAGCCTCATCGGTGGCAGTCATGGTGACCGTGACGCTACTTGCGGCCCCGGCGAGCAGCCCACTTCGGAGTGGGCCGAGGACGACGCGGCGGACGCCTCCGCGATCAGGCGCGGCGGGCCGGTTCGCCCAGGCGGGCGGCGAGCGCGCTGCGCCACGCGTCGACGTTGTGCTTCCACGACCAGTCGCGTTCGACCGCGGCCCGCCCGCGTTCGCCCCGGGCCCGAGCATCCTGCGGGGAGCGCATCAGCTCCCGCACGGCCTCCACGATGGCGGTCGCGTCGTTGGGCACGACGACCCCGGCGTCGGCGTCGCCCACGATCCTGGCCCCCTCGCCCTCTCCCGCGAAGAGGACGGGAACGCCGCACGACATCATGGGGAACATCTTCGCCGGCCGGGCGAGCTCGTTGATCGGGATGTCGGCCAGGGTGACGGCCCCGGCGGAGGCGAGGGGCAGGAGCTCCGCCAGCTGGTCGACCGGGATCGGGTCGCGGAACACCACGTTGCTCAGGCCCTCGGCCGCGACCCTCTGCTCCAGACGGCCGCGCTCGGACCCGGACCCGATCATCAGGAGGAAGGGGCCCTCGGTCGGGTCGAGCCGCGCCCACGCATCGATCAGCGGGTCCAACCCGTGGGCCAGGCCCATCGTCCCGGCGTAGATGACGAACGGACCGTCCGGGAGGTCGAGGACGGTGCGCCGGGCCGCGTCGCCACCGGCCGGGTGGAACAGGTCGGTGTCGACGCCGTTGACGAGCATCAGGATCCTGTCATCCTCGATGCCCTTGTCCCGGACGAGCTTGTCGCGGACCCCATCGGTGACGGTCGTGACGAGCCGAGCGTGCCGGTACACCCACGCCTCGAGGCGGAGCATCAGCCGCAGGGTGCGACCGGGCCGGAGCGCACCCACCGAGACCGCGGCGTCGGGCCACAGGTCGGCGACGTTCAAGACGACGGGGATGCGCCGGGCCCGCCCGTAGAGGACGCCGGGGACCGCCGCGAACAGCGGAGGCGACTCGACGAGGATCGCGTCGGCCCGTGACGCCCGGGCCAGGCCGAGCAGGCAGGTCACGCTGAACGACAGGTAGCTGGCGATGCGTCGGGCCCCGGTCCCCATGGCCGCGTACATCCACACCCGCCGGACGGTCACCCCGTCCTCCCGAGCCGTGGAGGTGGCGCGGCCGCGGTGGTCGTCGAAGATCCGGCCCATCGGGTAGTTCGGCATCGCCGTCACGACCTCGACCTCGTCGCCCAGATGGGTCAGCGCATCGGCGACGGCCCTCAGCCGCGTCTGCGCCGCACCGACCTCGGGCGGGAAGTACTGGGTCAGCATGAGGATCTTCACCGGACGACCCCCGGTCGGCGCCCCGTGGCCGAGGGCCCGGTCATGCGGTCCGTCACCGTCATGGCCGCGGCGCTCATCGCGGCCGAACCTAGTGGAGCCACCCGGTCGGCCCGCCCTCCCCGGGTGCGGGCGTAACCGGCCGGCGTCGATGTCGTCGGGTGGGACATGACCTGCTCCGGCCGTCCCCGTCGAGAGGCAGGCCGGTGAGCGTCGACGTCGTCGAGAGCGGGCCGCTCGAGGCCCACCTCCCGGTGGAGCTGGCCGGGTCGCAGCCCGGTCGAGTGCACGAGGCCCTGGCCCGGGCCAACGCCGTCGCGGCGGCCGATGCCACCGACCTCCTCGCCGCCTGGCTGCCCGACTTGCCTGCCGACGACCGGCGGCGGGTCGGGATGGAGCCCGTCCGGGGCCGGGCCGGCGCCGTGCTGGCGGAGAGGGTGACGGCGGCCCACGTCCTGGACCTGCTCGACACCGCCGACCTGCGGGCCGGTGGGCTCCACCTCCACCGCCGGGGCGCGGCAGCCGGACGCGGCGCCGTCCTCGACGTGATCGGTCGGGCCACGGACCGGCCCACGGCCCGCCGTACCGTCGACGGCACCCGCGTGGCCGACGCCCTGGCCACGGGAGCCACGCTCCAGGTGGCAGCACTCGACCTCGTCCTGCCCGACCTGGCCCGGCTGGCCGAGGCCGCGGAGCGGACGACCGGGGGCCACGTGAGCGTCCGCGCCTTCGTCGCCGGCGGGCTCGACGGCGGGATCGGCCGCCACCCGGACCCGGTGGAGACGTGGGTCGTCCAGGTGGAGGGCACCAAGGACTGGACGCTGTGGGCCCCGTCGATCCCGGCCTACGACGAGGCCCGGCCGGCCCCCGGGCTCACCGCGGCCGGCCCCCCGGAACAGATGCGGCTCGGGCCGGGCGACACCCTGGTCGTCCCGCGGGGCCACCTCCACGACGTCGTCCCCGGGCCGGGGCTGTCGGTCGCCCTGGGTGTGGTGGTCGGCGCCCCCTCCCGGGCTCGCCTCCTGGAGCTGGCGCTGGCCGGGGTCGGGGCCGAGCCCCAGTGGCTGGAGCCGGTGCACGCCGGTGGCTCGGCGCCGACCACGGCGCCGGGCATCGATGCCCCCGACGGGGCCGACCTGCTCGGCGCCCTGGGTCGATGGCGGGCGTCGCGGCCGGGCCGCCACGTCGGCGGCGCCGCGGCCGTGCTGCGGGCGACGCTCGCCGGCGACCCCGGGCGGCTCACCCTGCGGAGCCCGCTCGGCGGCGGGCTCCACGTCGTCGACGACCGGCCCTGGGCCGACACCTTCACCGTGGCCGGCGGGGGCCGGGCGCTGCGGCTCACCCGGCGCAGCCTCGACGTGGTGGCGACGATGGCCGAGGGCCGGCCCCGCACCGTCGACGACCTGTCGTGGCCCGGCTCCGCCGCCGACCTCGAGGCCCTCCTCGGCGCCCTGGTGCGGGAGGGCATCGTCGGTCCCGTGTGACGCTGTGCAGGTCAGCCGGGGGCCGGGCGGAGGAGACCCTGGAGGACGAGCTCGCGGACGAGGGCCAGCCGGGCCTCGTCGGGCAGGCCGGGCAGGTCCCGGACCACCAGCCGGGTGGACGCCGCCACCATCCGCATCGCCGGGACGGCCGCCTCCGGTCCCTCGACGTGGCTGCCGGGGAACACCATGCGGCCCCTCCCGTCGACCACCGTGACGACCGGGCGGAGCCCCGGCCGCCGCTCGACCACCGAGCCCAGGGTGATCCCCTCGCGCCCGGCCGTGAAGGCGAGGTGCGGTCCCAGAGCCGGACGCTCGTGCTCCATGCGGGCGGTCAGGTACCCGTCGAGGGCCCGGGCCCCCAGCCCCTCGGCCGTGGCCCCGGCCCGGGCCAGGAGGTCGGCGGCGGTGCGGCTCAGCTCCTGGTGACCGGTTCGGGTCGCCCCGGCGAGGGGCAGGGCCCGTCGGAGGTCGACATCGGCCTCGGCGACGGCGCGGAGGGTGGCCGCCACGATGTCGTGCCAGGTGGTGGCCCGGATCCCGACGGTCAGGTGGAGCGAGGTCTCGGTGCCGGCCCGTCCGGCGTGCGCCCAGCCGCGGGGCACGTGGAGGACGTCGCCCTGCTCGACGGTGACCTCGACGTCGGCCGGGCGGTCGGTCCCGGGGGCCGGCCCCGCCGGCGTCGGCGTCAGGGGGAGTGCCGTCGTCGGCTCCCACAGCGACCAGTGCTTGGCCCCGTGGACCTGGAGGAAGATCGTGTCGTGGAGGTCGTAGTGGGGCAGGAAGCCGGCGCCCCCCGGCGGGGTCAGGTAGAGGTTGCAGGCCACCCGGTGCTGGACCTCCTCGGCGACGACGGCGCAGAGCCGCGACACGGTGGGGTGGAGCCGGGCGAGCCCGTTGACGACGACGGTGTGCCCGGTGGCGAAGGCCTCGGCCAGCGCCGCCCGCGACCGGCCGTGAGGCTCGACGGCGCCGACGGGATACTCCTCCAGGGCGCCGTCCTGGCTGCGGACGGCCAGGGCGCCGGCCTGTCCCGGGCGGTCGGGGGCGAAGGTGAAGAGGTGCTCGACCTCGTCGAGCGAGAAGAGGGATGCGAAGCGGTCGGTCGGTCCGGGCCCGTGGAACGGCGTCCGCTCCCAGTGCTCGGCCAGGAAGGTGGCGACGTCGATCGGCGCCAGGAGGGCGGCCAGGTCGAGGTCGCCGGCGGAGGTCACGGGTCGAGGGCCCGGGCGAGGGTGCCAGCCCACTCCTGGGCCGACGAGGGCCGGGCCCGCGGGTCCGGGTGCATGCCGCGGGCGACGAAGGCCCGCCAGGGCGGGCTGAGCACGGCGAGCAGCTCGTCGATGCGGTCGACCGGCGGCGGGAGGCTCCCGCTGATGGCGCTGACCACGACCGCGGTGGCGGCGTAGATGTCGGCGGTGGCGTCGACCCGCCCGTCACCGGTGACCTGCTCGGGCGCCCGGTACCGGCGGGTGCCGAGGCGAGCGTCGGGCGGTCCGCCGCCGAAGGCCGACGAACGGGTCGCGATCCCCAGGTCGCACAGCAGCACGCGCTCGCCGGGGCCGACGAGCGACCCTCCGTCCGCTGGGGGCCCGCCCCCGAGCGAGCCGAGGAGGACGTTGGCCGGATTGACGTCGCGGTGGACGTAGCCGGCCCGGTGGATCGTGGCCAGGGCGCCGGTGAGCCCGGCCCCGAGCGTGGCGAGCTCGTCGGGCGTCGCCGTGGCGCCGGCGGCCAGCCGGGCACCCAGGGCACCGCCGGGGGCGAGGGTGAGGACGATGTGAGCCGTCGCACCGTCGTCGCCGTGACCGAACATGGCCACGACGTCGGGGCCGGCGACCGCGGCCAGCACCGCGGCCTCGGCGGCCACGACGGCCCGGTTGGGCCGGCGGGTGGCCGGGTCGATCCCGGGCCGCGAGACCTTGACCGCCACCGGTGCTCCCGTGCGGGCGTCGGTCGCCCGGTACACGGTCGCGGAACCACCGGTGCCGAGCACCGTCCCGAGCGCGACGCCGCCGACCGTCGACCCCTCGACGGGGCCGGCGGTCGGCGGGAGGGTGCCGAGGGCCATGGGGTGGGTGGCTACCCGATCACCGGGGCGCGGTCGGCGTAGCTGGCCCGGATCAGCGGGCCACGGGTCGGCCCGAGGAAGGCGAAGTCGGCGACCTGGGGGCCGCGTCCGTCGGGGGCTCCGGCCGGGCGGGACGCGAAGCCGGCGACCTCGCTGTCGCCGTAGCGGCCGCGAGCGTCGGCGGCGGCCTCGTCGGTCAGCCGGTACTCGTCCAGCTTGTGGTTGGGCACGAAGTAGACGGCGTCGCCGGCGCTGACCAGGAGGCCCGGTGCCTCGACGTCGTTCTCGTCAGCCATGGTGGCTCCTCACGTTTTTGGGGGGGCGACCGGGGGTTCCGGTCAGCGGTCAAGAGCGTCCGGGCGGCCGGCGGTTACAGGCTTCCGTCGTCGGCGAGCCAACCCAGCACCCGGGCCAAGGTGGCGGCGTCGGCCGGACGCTCGGCCGGGTCGGGCGCCAGGGCTCGGGTGAGGACCGCGGCCAGGTCCGGGTGGAGGGGGGTGGCATCGGGACCGGCGAGGTCCGGGCGGTCGACGCGCCGCTGGCGGCGGAGGGCCGCGACGTCGGGCACCGGGGGGAAGAGTGGCGCCCCCCGCAGCACGGTGGCGAGCACCAGGGCGACGCCGTAGACGTCGGCCGCGGGGGTCGGCTCCGCCCCCTCGAGGCGCTCGGGGGCCAGGTGGGCGAGCCCGGCGACCTGGTGGTCCGGGCGACCGGCCGGCCGTGGCGGTCGGCCCAGGGCGGCGGCGACCCCGCTCCACCCGAGGCGCACCCGGCCCCGCCCGTCGACGGTCGCCGCGTCGGCCCGGACGTCGCCGTGGACCAGCCCCCTCCGGTGCAGCGCCTCCAGCCCGGCGAGCAGGGCGAGGGCGACGGCCAGGGCTTCGGAGGTCGGCCTCGGGACCGGGGTGTCGGCCAGGCTGCGGGCCGCGGCGGTGACGACCAGCGGGCCTCGGGCGCGGACGACCTCGAGCACCGGCTCCAGGTGGGGATGGACGACGCCGGCCGCCAACCGGACGGCGGTGACGACCGCATCGCGCTCGATGTCGTCGGTGACGTTGGGGGAGAGGTCGTGGACCACGACGGACTGATCGCCCCGCCGGGCCGGGATGGCGACCCCCCACGGCGTCCGCCGAGCGGCCCCGGCGGCCTCGTAGCCCCCGACGGTCCAGGTGGTCGCCCCCAGGCCGGACGCCCCCGGGCCGGACGAGCCCGGGCCGGACGGCGCCGGGGTGTCGGGTGGCGGCGCGGGGGGCGGGGCCGCCGCCGGGTCGACCCGGACCACCTGGGTCATGGCCGCGGCCGTGCCCCCGCCGGTGCTGCTGTCGCCGGCGGTGGGACGTCGGCCCGCGGCCTCCGCCCCCTCGACCGGGCGACCGGCCCGGGCCGCCTCCCGGACGTTGGCGGCGCCGGCCCACAGCGCCGCCTTGAGCTGCACGGGCGTCAGCTCCGGGTGCTCGGCCTTCACCAGCGCGGCGAGGCCGGCGATGTGGGGGGCGGCGTAGGAGTTCCCGGTCGAGGTCGTGGTGGTGCCGTCGAGCCACGGGACCTCGATCTCGATGCCCCGGGCCAGGAACTCCGTGGGCGGCTCGGGGTTCGCGTGGTACCGGAGGGGGTCCCGGGTGGTCGTGCAGGCCACGCTGGCCACCGAGGCGAACAGCGACGGGTAGCTGGTCCGGCGCACGTTGTTGGCCGCCGTCACCACGAACGTCCCCGAGAAGTAGGCCCGGTCGCACACCTCGTGGAACGCCAGCGCCCACTCCGCCCGGGTCGTGCCCAGCGACAGGTTGACGACGTCGAAGCCCTCGTCGACGGCCCAGGCCAAGCCGGCGTGGAACGCCGCGGCCCGCCCGGTCAGGTCGGGGCCGAGGACCCGGACGCTGGTGATCTGGGCGTCGGGGGCGAGGGCATGGACGATCCCGGCGCAGGCCGTGCCGTGGCCGAAGACGTCGTCGTGGGGGCCGGCGACGACGTTCACCTTCCCCGCGCCGTCGACCGAGACGTCGACGCCGCCCTCCCGGTCGACACAGCCCTCCAGGGCCGGGTGGCCGGCGTCGATCCCACTGTCGACGACCGCGACCCGCACTCCGGCCCCGGTGCTGGCCCCGAACACCCAGTCGGCGTCGGGCAGGAGGCCGGTGCTGGCGCGGTCGAGCCGCAGCACCACCGAGTCCCGCCCCCACGCCGGCGTCGGCGTGCTCACGACCGGCCGCCGCGCACACAAAGGGGTCTGACCCCTTTGTGTGCGTTCATCGGGTGAGGGAGAGCAGGGCCTCGACGGCGCGGGCGACGTCGCGGTAGCGCCCCGGCTCGGTGGCGGCGAGGGCGGCCAGCTCGGCGCCGAGGCGGGCCGGGGCGGCGACCTCCTCGGTGGGGGAGTCGGCTGCCGCGGCGGCCTCGGCGATGGTCGCCAGCGGGCCGACGGCGTCCATGTGGGCCACGGTGAACGGCCCCTCGGCGCGGTCGGGCCCGTCGGCCAGCTCGACCAGTACGGCCCCGTGGCCGGGCACGACGAGCAGGTGGGCCGGCACCCCCTCGCCGCCGCCGACGCCCCGGTTGCTGGCGTCGGCGGCGTGAGGGTCGAGCGAGGTCGGCTGGCCGGCGGCGAGCACGTAGCCCCGCGCCCCCCGGGCCGGGACGTCGTCGCCCACCGCCGCCACCGAGGGCCCCGATGTGGCCGCGACCTCCAGGCCCTCGGGCCGGACGACCACGACGAGCGCGGTGCGGGCGCCGGTCGCCTGCCGCGCCTCGTCGGCGACGGCCTGGAGGACGGGGTGGGCGAGGGTGGTCACGATGGTCCTCCGGCGCCGGTCGCCCCGATGCCGACCGGTTGCCGGGGCGGCGGGGGCGCGATGCGGATGTCGGTCGGTCCCAGACGGGTCCCGCGCACCGGGGCGGGACCGGTGCCGGCCCGGGCCGCGGCCACCGAGGGATGCCGGCGGGCCAGGTCGAGCAGGTCCTCGGGCAGGAGCACCAGGGTGCGGACGTCCTCGCGGGCGACCAGGGTGCCGCCCCGGGGCTGCCCGAGCGCGGCGGCCAGGCCGAACACGTCGCCGGTGCGGAGGTCGCGACCCCCGCCCTCGCCGCCCTCGGCTCGGGCCCGACCCTCGACCACCCAGACGAGCGAGCCGTCGGCCTCGGCCACCACGTCCCCGGCCCGGGCCACCACCGGGCGGAGCCGGTCGGCGACCTCGCCCCGGGCCTCGGGGGCCAGCGTCCGGAAGAGGGGGAGCCGGGCCAGGGCGGCCTCGGCGTCGAAGACCGGTGGGGCGGGCGGGGCGGCGCCGGTCTGCTCGGCCCACAGCCGGGCGTAGGAACCGGCCCGGGCCAGCAGCTCCGGGTGGGTGCCCACCTCGGCCACCTTCCCGTCGACGACCACGACGATCATGTCGTGGTCGACCACCGACGCCAGCCGGTGGGTCACCGAGATCGTCGTGCGGCCGGCCGCCACCGCGACCAGAGTCCGGGCGATCTGGCGCTCGGTGCGGGGGTCGAGCGCCGAGGTGGCCTCGTCGAGGAGCAGGAGGCGCGGGTCCCGCACCAGCGCCCGGGCCAGGGCGACCCGCTGGCGCTGCCCGCCCGAAAGGGCGCTGCCGCCCGGCCCGACGAGGGTCTCGTAGCCGCGGGGGAGGGTGTCGACGAAGGCGTCGACCTCGGCGGCGCGGGCTGCGGCCCGGACCTGCTCGTCCGTGGCGCCGGCCCGTCCGAGGGCGATGTTCTCCCGGATCGTGCCGTCGAACAGGAAGGAGTCCTGGAACACCACCCCCACCTGGTCGCGCAGCGACGCCAGGGACCGCTCGGCGACGTCGGACCCGTCGAGGAGCACCCGACCCTCGTCGGGGGCGTACTGGCGGAGCAGCACCCGGACAAGGGTCGACTTGCCCGAGCCCGACGGGCCGACGACGGCGACCCGGGCGCCGGCCGGGATGACCAGGTCGACCTGGTCGAGGGCGCGCCGCTCGGCGGTGTAGGACACCGCGACGCCCTCCAGCCGCAGCTCCCGGGCGAGCGGGGCGAGGGCGGGGAGGTCGTCGTCCTCCTCCTCGGTCTCGGCGTCGAGGACCTCGTCGAGGCGGGCCAGCGACCCGAGCGACTCCTGGATCCCTTGGCCCAGGTCGGTGAGCCCGGTGACCGGGGCCAGGACCTCGCCCATGATCCCGAGGAACGCGACCAGGCCGCCGATGGTGAGGTGGCCCTCGAAGATCAGCCACGCCCCGAGCCCGATCGTCGCCAGGCGCACCGCGGTCGTGACACCGTTGACCGCCACCCCGAACAGCCCGCCGAACAGCGCCATCCGCAGCTGTGACCGCACCAGGCGCTCCGACGCCCGGGCGAAGCGGGCCTCCTCCCGTTCGGCCAGCCCGAAGGCCTTGACCACGGCGAGAGCCTGGTAGTTCTCGGCCGCCACGTCGACCACGGCACCGGTGTCCTGCGACACAGCCAGGCTCCGGTCGAGGGCACCCTCGGCCATGCGCCGGTAGACGACCGCCACCAACGGGGCCGCGACCAGGACGACCACACCGAGGACGGGGCTGATCGTCAGCATGATGACGACCGACACGACCAGCGAGACGACCTGGAAGATGCCGTCGCTGATCGCCGCGGTGAGCCCGGCCTGCACCCGGTTGACGTCGGAGACGAGCCGGGACAGCACGTCGCCCTGCGAGCGGCCGGCGAGCCAGGCGTCGGGCAACCGCTGCACCCGGCCGAACAGGTCACGACGCAGGTCGCGGACGACGGCGGCGGAGATCGAGCCGCTGACGTAGTCCTGGCGGAGCCCCGCCACCAGCGACACCGCGAAGGCCGCGCCCAGGGTTGCGAGGAGCGTGAGCACGTCGCCGAGGCGCCCGCTCGGCAAGGTGGTGTCGAACAGCCGACGGGTGACGAAGGGGTAGACGACCGTGAAGGCCAGGCTCAGCAGCAGGTAGCCGAACACCTCGACCTGTCGCCACCGGTAGGGCCGGAGGTAGCGCCACGACAGCCGCAGGAACGTCGTCGTCCCCCGGCGGCTGCGGCCGTCGCGCCGCAGCGACTCCCGCCAGGCCCGCTCCATCGCCGCGGCCGAGCGGCCGTAGAGCCGGTCCCACTCCTGGTGGACCTGGTCGGCGGGGGCGGCGAGCAGCGCCAGGAGGGCGTCCTCGCCCTCCCGGGCGACCAGGTGGCCGACGAACGAGGCCAGCAGCCGGCCCCGCGACGGCCCGGTCGCCTCGGCCAGGTCGCCGGGGTGGTCGTCGGCCTCCTCGGCCTCGACCGTCGGCGCCCCGGCCCGCCACTGCCCGTACCCCTCGACCAGGTGGGCGACCAGGGCCCCGGCCGGCAGGTCACGGGCGAACACCAGGGCGAGGGCCCGGTGGGGGTCCTCCGGCGGGGCCTCGGGGGTGACGACCAGCCAGGCCTCGGCCTCGTCGACGACCGTCCCGGCGGTGACCAGGTGGGTCGGGTCCTCGGGGTCGGGGAACGGGTCGACGAGGTGGAGCACGACCGGCCCATCGGTGGGCTCGGTGCCGAAGCCGGCCAGGTGGCGGCGGGCCCGTCGGCCCAGGTCGGCGACGGCCTCGGCGGCCTCGGCCCCGGCGGTCCCGGGCTGGAAGCGCACCTCGATGCCGGGTCGGGTCGTCATGGCCGGCGCCGGCGGCCGAGGCGGGAGCACCGTCGGCGTCTCCGTCGTCACCCGCCGGGCCCGGATCGTCGTGCAGCCAGCCTCGATGCGAGCACCGGGGCCGACGACGACAGGGCCGGTCAGGAGGTGGCCGTCGACGATCGTCCCGTGGGTGCTGCCCAGGTCCTCCACCCGGAGCCCGCCCTCGGTGGGCGTCAGCCGGAGGTGCTGCCGGGAGACCGAGGGGTCGGCCACGACCAGGTCGGCGTCGTCGTCCCGTCCGACCACGCACGATGCCGTGACCGGGTGGGCGCGCCGGGCCCCGTCGGCCCCCTCGACCACCACCTCGATCGCAACCATCCACGGAGGAGGACGTCACCTCCCTCCGCCGGTTACAGGCGGCCGTAACCGGCCCGTCCGACCGACGTCCAGCCCGGCGGCGCCGCCCGGCCGGCGCCGGCCCGGGAGGCCCCCCATGACCGATCGACCCGCCGCCGACGATGCCGCGGCCGTCTCGTCGTTGCTCGAGAAGATGCGCCAGTTCGCGGTCGACCTCGACCCCGCGGAGCGGCGGGTGCTGGCGGCCCTGCTCGCCCCCGGGGTCGCCGCCGCCTGGGCCGAGGAGCCCGAGGTCGCCGGGTTCACCTGGCGGCCCGCGGACCTCGACGACCACCTCGCCGCCGCGGTGCGGGCCCACGGCCTCCGCATCGTCGGCTGGTGACCCCGACGGCCTCGGCCCGAGGCGTAGGTTCTGCACGCAACGACGACGACTGGAGCGAACCGTGGGCGACGGGGACGAGCGTGGGACACAGGTCGGGCGACGTCGCCGGCGGGTGGTGGCGGCGCTGCTCGCCCTGACCGTCGCGGTCGGAGGGACCGCATGCGGCGACGACTCGTCGGACGACGAGGGCTCGTCCACGACCGCGGCCGTGACCGGCGACGGCGCCGATGCGGCCGCCGAGCCCGGGGTCACCGAGCCCGGGGACGTCGAGCCCGGGGACGTCGAGGACGCCGGCGGGGGGAGCGCGGGCGCCGATACCGAGGTGACCTCGGAGGAGATCTGCGCCGCGGTCACGCCCGAGGCGGTCGCCGAGGCGAGCGGGCTGGAGATCACCGGGGCCGAGCCGTCCGAGGGGTCGACGCCGCAGTGTGCCTACAGCTACCCGTCGGAGAACGGGCCCGACTCCACCCTCACGGTCGCGGCGTCGCGCTACACGGACTCCGACGCGGCCTCGATCGAGGAGGCCTTCGACGGCGCGGTCCAGGTCAACGTCACCACGGCGGGCGGTCCCGAGGCGGAACAGACCGAGGTCGCCGCCGGCGACGAGGCCGTCCTCATCTCCGGCCCGGCGCTCGACCTCGGCGTGCTGCGCGTCGGCAACGTCCTCGCCTCGCTCATCGTCCCGCCCGGTGCCGTCACCGCGGCGCAGACCGAAGCCCTGATGGTGGCGATCGGCGACGCCTTCGCCTGACCGGAGCCGGACCGGCGGTCACCGGGGGCCGGGCTCCTGCCGTCGGTCCCGATCGGGCGCGACGGCGTCAGGGGCCCAGGGCGGCGCGGAGGCGCTTGCGGGCGCGGTGGAGGATCACCTTGGCGTTGCCTGGGGTCACGTTGAGGGCCTCGGCGATCTCGGCCGGACCGAAGCCCATCCGGGCGGCCAACACGATGGCGGTGGCGTCGCGGGCCGAGAGCCCGGCCACCGCCACGTCGAGCCGGCCGACCAGCTCGGTCAGCTCGGCCACGTCCTCGGGCGAGGGCCCCTCGTCCTCGACCGGTGCGACCAGGTCGTTGCCCACGTCGACCGGTGCCCGCCGGTACCGACGCCCATGGTCGATCGCGGTCCGCCGGGCGATCTGCATCAGCCACGGACGGAGGCGGGCCGGGTCGCGCAGGGAGCCGAGGTGACGCCAGGCGGCGGTGAAGGTCTCCTGCACCACGTCGGCGGGGTCGCCCTGCGCTCCGAGCCGGGCGCGGGCGACGCCGTGCACGGCGCGGCGGTAGCGGGCGTAGATGACGGCGTAGGCCTGGTCGTCGCCTCGTCGGGCGCGGTCGACCAGGTCGGCGTCGGTCGGACCGTCGCGGGCGTCGGCTCGGGAGCGCTCGGGGGCTGCGACCGGCATGGTTGTGTCCTCGACGTCCGTCGCCGGGGCGGTTCCCGACGAGTGACGCGGACGGTACGAAGGGCCGATTAACCGGCACTGAACCGGTCGCCGCCTCCCGCCGGCCCAGTACGGTCGGGCGGATGCGGACGGGGACCGGGGGGTCGAGCGCCCGCGAGGGGGAGGTCACCCGCCGTCGGCTGGTGGACCGCCTGGCGGCGCGGTGGCGGGTCCCGCTGACCGTGGTCGTCGCCCCGGCCGGGTTCGGGAAGTCGGTCGCTCTCCGCCAGGCGGTGGAGGCCAATCGGGCCGAGCCGAGGGGAAGCGACCACGTCGTCGTCTGCCGGCGCTCCGACCGGGACGCCACCCGCCTGGCCGAACGGCTCCTCGACGCCCTCGGTGCGTCGGTCCCCGAGGTCGACGACGAGCCGATCGCGGCGGCTGCGGCGGTGGGGGCCGCCCTCGGCGCCCGGTCGCCCCACCCCGTCTGCCTGGTCGTCGACGACGTCCACGAGCTGGACGACGGCTCCGGCGCCGCGGCCCTGCTCGCGGCGCTGGTCGCCGAGCTCCCCGTCAACGGGCACCTCGTCCTCGTCGGGCGGTCGCTGCCCTCGTCGGTCCCGACGGCCCGCTACCGGGCCGCGGGGACGCTGGTCGCGCTCGACGCCGACGAGATGGTCTTCGATGCCGACGAGCTCGACCGGCTCGGCGCCACGGTCGAGGTGCACCCCGACCTCGGGGGCTGGCCCGCCCTCGTCCGCCTGGCGTCGACCGCCGGCCGCTCCGCGTCCCTGGAGTACCTGCGCCAGGAGGTCCTCGACGCCCTGCCCGCGCCGGTGCGGCTCGACCTGGCCGTCGCCGTTCTCGCCGGTGCGGCCGACGACCACCTGCTCCGGCAGGTCGGTGCCGGCACGGGCGCCCAGGCCCTCGCCCGGCGGGTCCCGCTGGTGGAGGTCGACGCCGCCGGGCGCGCCGTGCCCCACGCCCTGTGGCGCGACATCGCTCCCCAGGTGGTGCCCGACGAGCAGCGGGACGACCTGGTCCGTCTGGTCGCCGGGTGGCTGCGGAGCGGGGGCCACGATGACGACGCCCTCGAGGTCCTGGCCGCGGCGGCAGCCTGGGACGAGGCCGCCGCTCTCGCCCGGGAGGTGCTCGCCACGAGCGGGGTCCTGATGCGGCGTGCCGTCGCCCGGCGGTGGTGCGACGCCTTCCCCGAGGCCGAGCGCGACCGTCCGGAGGTGCTGGTGCTGCGGGGCATCGTGGCCCGCCTCACGGTGGGGGACCGGCGGGACCCGCAGGGCCAGGCCGATGCCATCTTCGTCGACGTCGACGAGGGCCATGCCCGACCGGACGAGCCGGCCGACGTCCTGTTCGCCCGGGCGGCCCGAGGCTTCGTCGCCGCGGGGCACCCCGACGGGATCGGTGTCACGCTCCTCCTCCGGCTGCGGTCGGCGCTCGACCGGGGTGACCTCGACGCGGTCGCCGCCCTCCGGGCCGAGGCCTCGACCGTCGAGGACCGCTGGCCGGGCGGCCTCGGGGCGATCGGGCGCATCGTCGACGGGGTCCGGGCGTGGTCCGAGGGCGACCCGGGGGCCGGGCTCGCGACGCTCGACGCCGTCGTCGCCGGCCCGCTCTCCGACGCCGTGCGGGCGGTCGTGGAGCACCAGCGCTCGTTGCTGTGCCACCTGGTCGGCGAGGGCGACCGGGCCGTGGCCGCGAGCCGCGCCGCCCGCCGGGCGTCCCTCGACGCCATCGGCGTCGAGACCGTGAGCCAGCACGTGCTCGCGGCCTGGTCCGCGGGCGACCCCGGGCCGGTGTTCGACGTCTTCGCCGGGCCGCAACAGGTCGCCGCCACCTCACCGCAGGACCGCTTCAACGCCATCGTCTACGCCCACCTGATCGGGGCCTCGATGG
>CAYQGF010000041.1:13770-15618 GCA_964416885.1 uncultured Iamiaceae bacterium | reverse complement strand
AGCAGGTCGGCGCCCAGCTCCTCGTGGCGGAGGTACAGGCCGATCCGGCGGGTCATGCCCCGGGTCTGGGACCAGGCCTCGGCCATGTCCCGCCCCGCGACCTTGGCCGACAGGGTGGCCATCACCCGGCCGTAGGTGCCGAGGCCGGACTCGACCTTGCCCACGTCGTGGAGCAGCGCCGCCGCCACGACCGGCCGGGTGGCCTGCTCCGGCTCCAGGGCCGTCACGGCGCGCCGGGCCACCGCGACCGAGTGCCGCCGGTCGGCCCGGCCCATCCGGTCCCACAGCTCGGCCTCGCCCGGGAGCAGGTGCTCGGCGACCCAGTCGAGGTCCTCGGCCGACACCGGGCGCGGCGACAGCGACCCGAAGAACCGCTTCACCAGGTGCCCGACCCCGCTCATCTCACCCTTCTCCGCCGAGCGACGAGACATTCGCATGCGAGCAGCTCGCGGCCCGGCGCAGCCGCTGGGGGGCCTGGGGGGTCTCCCCCCAGACGAAGCCGATCGTCGCCGAGGCACGAGGCGTCATCGGCTGGGACCTCAGCGCGAGCGCAGCGAGCACGCCAAGTTCGAGGAACGGAGTGAGCGCCAGCGAACGAGTGACGAGAGACCCCTCAGGCGTGCTCGATGCAGAAGCGGGTGGCCGGCATGGCCTCCAGGCGGGCCAGCGGGATGGGCTCGCCCGAGGCCTCGCACTTGCCGTAGGTGCCGTCGTCCATCTTGGCCAGGGCGTGCTCGACGTCGGCGAGCTGCTCGCCCAGGGCGCCCACCAGGGTGCGGTTCTCGGTCTGCTCGGCCGCGACCTGGCCCGAGTCGGCGTGGTTCTCGTCGAACGTCTCGTCGTCGAAGTCGTCGATCTGACGTCGGAGCTGGTCGCGTTCGACCTCCAAGGTGGCGCGCAGCTCGGCGAGGACATCGTCGGACAGCATCCAGCAAGGGTAGTCGGCGCCGCTCGAGCGCGAGCCCGGGATCGCTCAGGCCCGGGCGCGGGGATGCGCGTCGCGGTAGACGGACCACAGCCGCTCCTGCGAGACCATGGTGTAGATCTGCGTCGTGCTGACCGAGGAGTGGCCGAGCAGCTCCTGCACGGCACGGACGTCGGCGCCGTGGTCGAGCATGTGGGTGGCGCACGAGTGGCGCAGGACGTGGGGCGAGAGCTTCCCGTCCAGGCCGACCTCCTCGCCGTACTTGCGGACCACGCCCCACGCCCCCTGCCGGCTCAGCCGCCCGCCCCGCCGGTTGAGCAGGAGGGCCTCGGCGTCGCCCCGCCGCGCCCACTGCCTCGGGGCCATGGCCTGGCGCCCCCCCGGCCCCAGCCACTCGACCAGGGCCTTCCGGGCCACCCGGCCGAGGGGCACGATGCGCTCCTTGGCCCCCTTGCCGAAGGCCCGCAGCAGCGCCTCGTCGGTGTCGACATCGCCCAGCGACAGCCCGACCAGCTCGGAGATCCGCAGCCCGGTGCCGTAGAGGACCTCGAGGATCACCCGGTCCCGCCGGGCCACCGGCTCGTCGCCCCTGACGGCGTCGAGGAGGCGCGTGACCTCCTCCTCGGAGAGCGCCTTGGGCAGGCTGCGGGGCACCCGCGGGACGGCGACGTCGGAGGACGGGTCGACCGATGTCGTCCCCTCGACGGCGAGGAAGCGGTGCAGGCTCCGCACCACCACCACGGCCCGCTTCACCGTCGACTCCTTGCGGCCCTGGCCCTGGAGGTGGGCGACGTAGGCCGTGATGTCGTCCTCGCCCACCGCGGTCACCCCGATGCCCCGCGCCGCCAGCCAGGCGCAGTACCGACGCAGGTCGGTGCGGTAGGCGGCCAGCGTGGAGGCCGACCGGCCCTTCTCGACCCGCA
>CAYQGF010000041.1:0-13670 GCA_964416885.1 uncultured Iamiaceae bacterium | reverse complement strand
ACGTGGTGGTCGGTGAACCCGGCGGCCACGTCGGCCCGCAGGAGGAAGGTCAGGTCGCGGGCCTCGTAGCCGACCTCCTCGACCAGCTCGCGCCGGGCGCAGTCCTCGGGGGCCTCGCCCTCGACGTCGAGCATCCCGGCCGGCACCTCGACCAGCAGCCGGTCCAGCGCGCCCCGGAACTGGCGGACGACCACGACTGTGCGGCCGTCGTCGAGCAGCGGGACCACGGCGACGGCCCCACCGGAGCGGACGACCTCGCGGGTGAACGGCGTGCCGTCGGGGGCCTCGAACCGGCCCTCGACGACCGTCAGGTGGTGGCCGGACCAGGCCTCGTCGTCACGGATGTGCCGGAACCCCGCCGGCACGGTCACGCCCTGACGTCGACCGTCGGCTCGGCCCCGGGGGCGGTCGCATCGAGCCGGTCGGCGTCGAAGAGGTGGGGGTTGCGGCCCTCGGCCCGCTCCAGGGCGGCGCCGACCAGCTCCCGGAACAGCGGGGCGGGCCGGTTGGGCCGGCTCTTGAGCTCGGGGTGGGCCTGGGTGGCGATCCAGAACGGGTGGTCGTCCAGCTCCACGAACTCGACCAGCCGGTGGTCGGGCGACTCGCCCGACAGCCGCAGCTTCGACCCCTCGAAGTGGTGCCGGAGCCGGGGGTTGAACTCGTAGCGGTGGCGGTGGCGCTCCGACACGACGGTGCGGCCGTAGACCTCGGCCACCCGGGACCCGGGCTGGAGCTCGGCCACGTAGGCCCCGAGGCGCATGGTGCCGCCCTTGTCGGTGACGTCGCGCTGGTCGTCCATCAGGTCGATCACGGGGTACGGCGTGGCCGGGTCGAGCTCGCGGCTGTTGGCCCCGGTCAGGCCCAGGACGTTGCGGGCGAAGTCGACGACCATCATCTGGAGGCCGAGGCACAGCCCGAGGCAGGGGATGTCGTTCTCCCGGGCGTACTGGGCCGCGGCGATCTTGCCCTCGGTGCCCCGCTCGCCGAAGCCGCCGGGGATCACCATGCCGTCGAGGTCGGCCAACCGGCTGCTGGCGAGCAGGCCCTCGACCTCCTCGGCCTGGATCCAGTCGATCTCGACCCGGGCGCCGTGGTGGAACCCGCCGTGGCGGGTGGCCTCGACCACCGACAGGTAGGCGTCGGGGAGGCTCACGTACTTGCCGATGACGCCGATGCGGACGGTGCGCTCCGCGCTCTCGATCCGCTCGACCAGGGCCTGCCACTCGGTGAGGTCGGGCTCGCCGGCGTCGAGGCGCAGGATGTTGCAGACCTCGGTGTCGAAGCCCTCGTCGTGGAGGACCAGCGGGACCTCGTAGAGGTTGCCCGCGTCGGCGGCGTTGACCACGCCCGAGGGCGGGACGTCGCACAGCGAGGAGATCTTGCGCTTGAGGCCCTCGCCGATCGGGGCCTCGCTGCGGCACACGATCACGTCGGGCTGGATGCCCCGGCTGCGCAGCTCGGTGACCGAGTGCTGGGTGGGCTTGGTCTTCTGCTCGTTCGACGGCCCGATGAACGGCACCAGGGTGACGTGGATGTAGCAGACGTTGTCGCGGCCGGAGTCGAGCTTGAACTGCCGGATCGCCTCCAGGAACGGGAGGATCTCGATGTCGCCGACGGTGCCGCCGATCTCGGTGATGACGACGTCGACGTCGTCGACCACCAGCGACCGGATGCGGCGCTTGATCTCGTCGGTGATGTGGGGGATGACCTGGACGGTGCGGCCCAGGTAGTCGCCGCGGCGCTCGGCCGCCAGCACCGCCGAGTAGATCGACCCGGTGGTGGCGTTGGAGGCCCGGGACAGGTTCTCGTCGATGAACCGCTCGTAGTGGCCCAGGTCGAGGTCGGTCTCGCCACCGTCGTCGGTGACGAACACCTCGCCGTGCTCGAACGGGTTCATGGTGCCGGGGTCGACGTTGATGTACGGGTCGAGCTTCTGCATGGTGACCCGCAGGCCGCGGGCCTTGAGCAACCGCCCCAGCGAGGAGGCGCTGATGCCCTTCCCCAGGGAGGAGGCGACGCCGCCGGTGACGAAGACGTGCTTGGTCACGGGGCTCCCTCCCCGGTCGTCGGATGGACTCGTCGAGGGGAACCAGCCGTGATCACCACGGGACGCCACCCTACCCCGAGGCGTCCTCGTCGGCGCACATGGGCCCTTCGTCGGCGGGTGTCGAGGGCTCGACCCCGGTGAGGAGGACGACGAGCGAGGCGGCCAGCACCATGGCTGCCACCCCCCCGACCACCGCGCCCGAGTCGTTGAGCAGGCTGCCGAGGACCGCGGCGACGAGCGCCGCGACCAGGGCGGCCCGCAGCGTCGGGAAGGTCGCCTTCATGCCGTCGTAGGGCCGGGTCGGGAAGCGGACGAGGTAGCCCCACAGGATCGCCGCGATCGGGATCGATGCGACCCACAGCGAGGAGGTCGAGACCTGGAGGTTGGCCAGCAGCTTGCGCTCGATCAGCGACAGCAGCGGCGCGAAGCCCTCCTCGCCGACCCGCTCGAACAGCCGCCCGAGGTGAGCGCGGTCCCCGGGGGGCCGGGACAGGTCGAGCAGCCCGAACGCGGTGATGGCGGCGGCGGTGGCAAGCCCGGCGATGAGCACCGTCCGGACCCGGATCCGTCGTTCCCAGAGCAGGAAGCCGAACACGAGCACCGCGGGGGTGAAGGCCAGGACACCACCGACGTCGGACCCCCACAGGGGGAACCCGAGCACGACGGTGGTGGCGACCAGGACGGCGACGGCCCCCAGCCGGCCGACCCGGTCGGACCGGACCGCCGCGACCCATCCGGCGATGATGCAGACCGCCGCCGCGACCTGCGGGTAGGCGTAGTTGCTGACCCCGTAGAGGCGGGAGTTGCCGGTGGCCGAGTACCCGAAGGCGGCGCCGAGGCTCAGGTGGGAGCCGGTCACCACGTCGCCGACGATCACCCCGGCCACGACGGCGAGCACGAGCACGAGGGGGAGCCGCGATCGCCCGGTGGTCCGGCCGACCAGGCTCGCCCCCGCGGCCACGAGGAGGGCGCTCAGCAGCAGGAAGGCCCAGTAGAAGCGGGCACCCCACTCCTCGAGCGGGAACGCCCGCGCCAGGAACGACGACGGGAGCAGGGCCAGGTCCCACAGGGCCAGGAAGGCGACCGCCGCCCGGGCCCGCCGGCTCCACCCGCTGGTGTGGGCGACCATGCCGAGGGCGACGACGATCGCCAGCAGGACGACGACGGCGGTGGTCGTCGGGGTGAGCAGTCGCTCCCGGAACCGGGAGGCGGCGTTCAGCGAGACGAGGTGGTCGACCCGCGCCGTGACGCCGCGGCTGTCGGGGACGACGACCGCCGGGCGGCCCTCCATGGCCGAGGGTCGGGTGATGCCGAGCCGGTCGAGGATGGTCGGGGCGATGTCGACCAGGGTCAGGAACCCGGCCCGCTGGGTCGACGCCGAGCGGACGAGCCCGGGCTCGACGCCCCGGCCGCCGAGGGCCACGGCGGTGAGGTCCCGGTCGCCGCGCCGGTTGTAGGGGGCGACCACCAGCACGGTGTCGCGCTCCATGTCGACGCCCGCCATCAGCGACCCGAAGAGCTCGTCGGTGGCATCGAGGGCATCGGCCCAGAGCCGGTCGTAGCGCTGGGTGTCGACGGTGAAGCGGTAGCGCAGCACCCGGGCCGTGTCGGAGGCCTCGACCATGACGACACCGCCGCCCGGGTGCTCGTCGTTCGGGGCCGCGGCCGCCCACAGCGGGGCCACCCGCTCGGCCACGACGGCGGTGTCGTAGCGGAGCCCGAAGGGTTGGGCGACGTCGCCGACGAGCAGGTCCTTGCCCAGGTCGCCGGCGGGCACGACGCCGTCGCCGTCGGCCATGGCCAGGCCGACCTGGCGCTCGTAGCTGGGGGCGATCGACTCGGTCCCGTCCGCGTTGCCCACCGCGGCGGCCGAGGCCCCGACCTCCTCCAGGGTGTCGGTGAGCAGGCCGGGCTCGGCGTCGTAGGGCTGGGCCCGGTTGGCCCGGACCAGCACCGGCCAGGACAGGGAGACGAAGGGGCCGTCGGGCTGCACGCCGGTGCGGCGGGCGAAGATCTCGCCGGCGGCGCTGCCCGAGCTCTCCTCGTCGACGGCCAGGACCTGGCCGTCGACCGACTCCTCGGTGGTCGCCCGGGCCCCGGCCGAGATGGTGAGGTAGGCGTCGCCGGGGGTGGCCCCGGCGCGCACCGACCGGGGCGCCAGGCCGGCCAAGGCGGCGTCGGCGAAGAACGCTTCCAGGTGGGGCAGGTCGTGGTCGGCGACGTCGGCCCAGGTCAGCCCGGGGACGGTGAAGACGAGGACCCGGCCCGGCTGCTCGGGGGCCTCGTCGGAGTCGGCGCCGGCCGGCCCGGCCCCGACGACGAGGGCGACGGTGATCGCCACCAGGGCGAGCAGGGCGCCGACGGCGCGTCGAGCGGTCACGAGGCGGCCTCCTCGACCCGGAGCCGACCGAGCCGGTCGAGGAACCGCAACGGTGGGACCGCGGCGATGACCCGGCTGAACGACACGACCTCCGACAGCAGGGTCAGGGCCAGGAGCACGCCGGCGACGACCACCCGGGTCGTCGGGCCGACGGTGAGCACCGTGGCTACGCCGATCGCCGCCCCCAGGGCGTTGGCGCCGGTGTCGCCGAGCATCGACCGCTCGCCCAGGTCGGCCGGCAGCAGCCCGAGGCCGGCCCCGACGACGACGCCCAGGGCCACGCCGGGCGCCGCGGTGCCGGCCAGCAGCAGCACGGGGACCGAGGCGGCCAGGCCCACCTTGAGGGTGCGCCCCGGCGCCCGGTCGAACAGGTTGCCCATGTTGGCGGCCAGGGCGATCAGGGCGGCGTCGAGCAGCACCCGGCCGGCCCGGTCACCGTCGATGGCCCCGGCGACGACCAGGGCGACCGATGCCCCGCCCCCGAGCTTGACGAAGCCGGTGGTGACCCGGCCCTTCAGCGCCGCGCCGACGTGGCCCTTCAGGCCCCGGTCGTGGGCGTCGCCCAGGAGGTCGTCGGCCAGGCCGAGGAACCCGAAGGCGACCACGACGACGAGGACCGCGACGCGGGCGGGAGCGGTCTCGGCGTCGCCCAGGCCCACCAGCCCGACCAGGGTGCGGCCCCCGTCGACCGCGATGACGGCGGCGACCAGGAGCAGCCCGACCGCGGTCGGCAGGTGGTGGCCCCGGTAGTTCTCCCGGTCGAGGACCGGCAGGGCGAAGGTGGCTCGGGTGGTGCGCTCCAGCACGAGGGTGGCGACCAGCCCCGCGGCCACGGCGGCGAGGACCGTCATGAGAGAACTCCGTCGCGGCGGAGGCGGCGGGTGACGAGGACGGGGACGATGACGATGAGCATGGTGGCGGGGACGGCGATGGACGAGTCGTTGACGACGAGGCCGAGGAGGGCCAGCGTGCCCAACCCGACGGCCAGAGCGAGGGATGGGGCGTCGGTGGGGCGCAGCCGGTCGACCCAGCCCCGGCCCCGGGCGACCACGACGGCGTGACCGGCGGCCACCACGACGAGGCCGAGGGCCAGGGCCCAGACCGCGGCCTCGGTGGTACCGAAGCTGGCGTGGAGCCGGCGCACCAGGGTGCCGGCCACGGCGTCGAAGCGGCCGTTGACCACGTGCTCGCCGAGGCGGGCCAGGTGGGTGCGGGAGCCGGGCGGGCGGGACGCGTCGAGCAGCCCGAAGGCCATGACGGCGAGGAACGACGCCACCGCGCCGGCGACCAGGTGGACCAGGCGGACCGGCCGTCCGGCCAGGGCCATGGCGGCCAGGGCGAAGGCCGGCACCATCGAGGCCACCCCGCCGACGTCCGCGCCCAGCATCGGCAGCCCCTCGACCAGGGCGACGACCACCAGCAGGGCCACCGCGACGGGCAGCATGCGGCGGCCCCACCGGTCGACCAGCACGACCGCGGCGCACAGGGCGGCCGCGCTGAACAGGGCGAAGGCCAGGTTCCCGAGCCCGGCGAAGCGCCCGGCCACCGCGGTGGAGTAGCCGAAGACGGTGTTGACCTGGAGGTGGGCGCCGAGCAGGACGTCGACGACGACCAGGACGATGATCGCCCCCAGCCCCACCAGCACCCCGGTGCCGGGCCAGCGGCGCTCGGCCACCCACCCACCCAGCCCGACGACCGTGGCGACACCGAGCACCCCGGCGGCGTAGACGGCGGTCCCCTGGGTGCCGTCGGACAGGTGGCCGGCGAGGAACGTCCCCGGCACCACGCCGAGGAGGCCGAAGGCGACCGGCGCGAGGACGGCGCGCACCCGGGTCGGCACCCGGTCCCCGGCGGCGACGGTCAGGACCAGCAGGGCCAGGGCGGCGATGACCAGCTCGACGACCAACGGCAGCCGGTCGTCGCGCGAGCGGGCCCCGATCCCCTGGTCGATCAGGGTGCCGACCCGGTCGCCCTCGGTCGGGTCCACCCCGAAGGCCCGCCCCTCGATCGATGACGGCGGCTCGATGCCCATCAGCGTCATGACCGTCGGGGCGACGTCGGCCAGGAGGACGTAGCCGCCGCGACGGGTGGTGGCCGACCGCAACAGACCGGGCTCGACCCCGGGTGCCCGGAGGGCGACGATGCCGCTCCCGCCGGGGGCGGTGGGCGACAGGACGAGGACGGCGTCGGTCTCGGGGTCGACCCGGTCGAGGATGTCGCCGAGCAGGGCGTCGGAGTCGGCGAGGGCCTGGCGGCGCAGGGCGGCCCGCTGGCCGGGCGTGGCCCGGGCGCCGTAGGCCGCGGCCCGGCTCAGGTCCGATGCCTCGACCAGCACGACCTCCCGTCGGTCGCCCCGCCAGGAGGCGTCGAAGGCCCCCATCACCTCCTCCCGCGACAGACGACGTCCGAAGGCCGCGGTCGGGTCCTCGACCAGCAGGTCGCGGCCGACGGTGCCCTCCGGGACGATGCCGTCGTGGCCCATCAGGGCGGTGGCCGCGCTGCGGGCGTAGGCCCCGTCGGGCGGCGGCACGTCGGCGGGGAAGCCCTCGGCCGCGTCGGCGTTGGCGATGACGGCCCGGGCCACGCCGTCGGCGGCCAGGGCGTCGCCGAGGGTGCCCGGGACGGCGCCGTAGGCCGAGCTGGCGTTGGCATCGAGGGCGGCCCCGACGGGCATGTAGGCCACGCCGGGGACCGCGGCGCCGAGCCGACGCCGGAGGATGTCGGCCGCCGGGACCCCGCCCAGCAGCTCGTCCTCGTTGAGGGCGACGGCGGTGTCGACCCGGGGGACGACGGCCCGGGTGCCGGCCCCGATGGTCAGGTAGGCCGCGGTGGTGGTGGCCGGCCCCCGGCCGATCTGGCTCGACAGGACCCCGACCGCGGCCTCGTCGACGAGGCTGTCGAGGTGGGGCATCCCGCCCTTCCGGGCCTCCGACCAGGTGACGCCGGGCAGGCTGACGATCACGACCCGGTCGACCGGCGCGTCGGGGTCGAGGGCGGCGGCCCCTGCGGTCGCCATCGGCCCGACGAGGCCGGCGGTCGCGACGGTTGCGACCGTGGCCGCGACGACGAGGGCCAGCAGGGCCCGACGGGCCGTCACGGGCCCACCGGCAGGACGACCCGGGCGGTCAGGCGCTCCCCCAGCCCCGACAGCCGGTAGGCCCCGGCCAGCACGGCGGCGGCGGCCAGGGCCAGGCCCCCGCCGACCACGACGTCCGCGGCCAGGCCGGACCCGGCGTCGAGCAGGCGTCCGGCCGCCGCCCAGAGGGCGACGGCCACCGCCGCGGAGACGACGACCATGGCCACGACGGCCCCACCGGCGATCGGTCCCTCGGCCCGGCGGCGCAGCCCGACCAGCAGCGCCCCGGCCCCGACGGTGTAGGCGGCGCTGTGGGCCAGGCCCATCACCGCCACCAGGGCGGTGCCGTGGGCCAGCGGGGCACCCGCGGCCAACCCGGCCAGCCCGGTGGCGGCGACCAGCAACGACACCAGGCCCGGAGTGCGGCTGTCACCCAGGGCGTAGTAGGCCCGGGCCAGCAGCAGGAAGGCGCTGTAGGGCAGCAACCCGATGCCCAACGTGGCCAGGGCGGCGGCCAGGAGCTGGGCTGCGGTCGCCCCCTCGACGACGGTGGCGACGACCCGCATGGCCGGGGCGGCCAGGCCGACGAGGGCCACCGAGACCGGCAGGACGGCGAGCGACATCCGCTCCAGCGCCCAGCGCACCGACGCCCGGTACCGCTCGCGGTCGTCGTCACGGGCCTCGACCACCAGCTCGGGGAGGATGGTGGTGTGGATCGGCTGGGCCAGGATGCCGTAGGGCGCCAGGAAGAACACCCAGGCCGTCTGGTAGGCGATCACCGCCCCCTCGACCCCGGACCCGGCGACGATGGCGCCGCCCAGGATGGCCCCGGCGCAGCTGTGGAGCACCACGCCCCACCCGGCGGAGCGGACGACGGCGCCGACCCGACGGTCCCGGCCGGGCCAGCGGGGCCGGAGCCGGAAGCCGGCCCGGGCGCAGGCGACGAGCAGGATCCCGACGAAGGCCACGACCCCACCGGTGCCCGCCGTCACCAGCAGCCACCGTTCGACGGTGGTCAGGCCGAGCCCGGGGTCGGGGCCGGCGACGACCCGGAAGGCGACCAGGGCCGCGACCATCACGACCGTGTTGCCGATGGGGGCGCCGGCGTTGGCCAGGAACCGACGCTTGGCGAACAGCACGCCGCTGGCGATCGTCCCGGCGGCGTAGAGCACCACCTGGGGCAGGAACAGCCGGAGCAGGAACGTCACCAGGGCCCGCTGCTCGGCCACGCCGGCGCCCGTGGCGCCGGCGGTGAGCAGCCGAGCGAGCAGCGGAGCGGCGACGATGCCGGCCACCACCAGGACGCCGAGCCCGAGCACGGCGAGGCCGAGCACGCCGCCCGCGACCTCCTCGGCGCCCTCGTCGTCACCGGCGTCGAGCAGATCGACGAAGGCCGGCACCAGCACGGCCGACAGGGCACCGGCAGCGAGCAGCTCGAACAGGACGTTCGACAGCGAGTTGGCCGCTTGGAAGGCGTCGCCGAGGGCGCTGACGCCGAGGACGGCGGCGACGACGACCACCCGCAGGAAGCCGACGACCCGGGACACGGCGGTGAGGGCGCCCATGCCGACGGCGGCCCGCACCGTGTCTCCGGGCTCGCTCGTCGCCCCCGTCGGCACCCCCGCCGGCGCGTCGGTCACCGGCCGGCCGGCGCCAGTGCCGTGGCCCCCTCGCCCTGGCCGTAGTGGCCCGCCGACGTCCCCTCGTCGGTGCCCAGGAGGGTCACCGTGGTCGTGAGGCCGAGATAGGTGTCGACGTCGTCGACGGTGCTGTAGAGCGCAGCCCGGTCGGCATCGGACCGGACCAGGTCGACCGCGGTCGGGTTGGGCTCGACGCCCTCCTCGGTGGGCCGGGTCGAGCTGGGGCTCACCACGACCGCCGGGAGCGACGGGTCGGTCTCGGTGGCCGGCAGCAGGTCGAGCAGGAGCTGGTCGGCGAGGGGGGCCAGGTCGGGCTGGCTGACGAACACGTAGCGGTACCCGGTGGTCTCCAGGATCGGCTCGTCGGCGTCGCGGTCCGGGCCCGGGTCGAAGTCGACCAGGTCGGCGGCGAGCAGGGTGGTGACGATCGTGGGCTGGGTGCCGTCCGGGCCCGCCGGGCCGGTGGCCTCGTCCTCGGTGGCGCCAGCGCCCGGCTCGGTCGTGGTGGCGTCGGGTGTGGTGGCGCCGGGGACCGTGGTGGTCGGAGCCGTGGTGGCCGGGTCCTCGGGGATGCTCTCCGCCGTACCGGTCGTTCCGGGGGCCGGCGTCGTGGTCGTGGTCGTGGTCGTCGTGTCGCCGCCGTCCGTCTCGGCCTCGGCCGGTGCCCCGGCGGCGACCAGGGCGGCGACCAGGGCGTCGATGGCGACCTCGCGGGCCTCCTCGGTGCTGGTGCCGTCCATCCCCAGGGCCTCGGCCAGGTCCGCGTCGACCTCCTCGCCCGGGAACGTGAGGCCGTCGCGCAGGGCGAGCGTGCCCCGCAGGTCGGCGTCGGCGTTGCCGATCACCAACCGGAGCGTGTCGACGGTGGCCTGGTCGACACCGGGCGCCGCGACGAGCAGCACCGGGCGGCCGGTGAGCTGGCCGGCGAGCAGCGTCTCGCTGGCGGCGATCAGCCCGAGGTCGCGCTCCTGGGCCGAGGCCAGGGCGGCCGACAGGCGATCGTTCTCGGCCTTGGTGGCGTCGATCTCGGCCTCGGCGTTGCGGATGTTGTCGTCGAGCCGGCCGACGGTGGCCCGGTCGAGGAACGTGCTGCCCAGGGCGACGCCGATGCCGAGGGCCAGGAAGACGGCCGTGATCGAGACGATGTGATAGCGGATGTTGATCATCGGAGCGGGAGGAGCAGTCCTCGGGCGACGGTCTGGATGGGTTCGCTCACCGAGGCGATGATCACCATGGTGATGATGGCAGCCAGGACGATCGGCAAGAGGTCACGGGTGCGGACCTTGCTGGTGTAGAGGCGGTTCACGCCCTTGGCGTCGACCAGGATCTGGCCGACCTTCAGGCGGACGAGGAAGGTGGAGGCCATGCCGGGCCGGCCCTTGTCGAGGAAGTCGACCATGTGGGAGTGGGTGCCGACGGCGACGATCAGCTCGGCCCCCCGTTCGTAGGCGAGGAGCATGGCGATGTCCTCGGAGGTGCCGACCGAGGCGAACACCACGTGGTCGAGGCCCAGCTCGTCGAGGTAGGCCGCGCCCGGGGCCCGCCCGTCGGCGTAGCCGTGCACGACCAGCGCGGCCCCGCAGCGCAGCGCCCGCTCGCTGACCGAGTCCATGTCGCCGATGATCACGTCGGGGACCAGGCCGACCTCGAAGAAGGCGTCGGCGCCCCCGTCGACGCCGACCAGGATGGGCTGCTTCTCCTTGAGGTAGCCGCTCCGCTTGAGCAGGTCGAGGTCCTTCTTGTAGTCGACGCCCCGGACCACGACCAGGACCTGACGGCCCTTGAAGTCGACGTCGACCTCGGGGATCTCGGGATCGTCGACCAACAGGTGGCCCTCGCGCTGGATGTAGGCGAGGGTGTTCTCGGCGAAGCGTTGGAGCTCGGCGCCCATCGTGGTGCGGGCCTTCTCCAGCACGACGCCGAAGGTCCCGATGTCCTGGCGCTGGCCCCGGGCGACGCGCTCGCCGTCGACCAGCAGCTCGTCACCGACGATGTCGACCACGGTGCCGTCGGCCACCGCCTCCATGACCTCGGGCCCGACGCCGTCGAGGACGACGACGCCGGCCGCGGGCAGCAGGAGCGGCCCGGCGTTCGGGTACCGGCCGGAGATGCACGGCGCCACGTTGACGATGGCGACGACACCGGCCGCGATCAGGCTCTCGGTGGCGACGGTGTCGAGGTCCTCGTGGTCGATGATGGCGACCTCACCGGGCTGGATCCGCTTGGCCAGGTCCTTGGTGCGGGCGCCGACCCGGCCCACGCCCACCACCGGTGGCCACGACTCGGTCGGTGCGGGCGGGTGGACGTCGGCACCGACGTCTCCGCTCTGCTCGGGCGCCATGCCGGCGAGCCTACGGCAGGCACCCCGGGACATCCCCGACCGCTCCGGGGACCCATCCCCCCCCCGGGGCGGGGGCGCGGGCCGGCGCCCAACATGGTCAGCGCGCCACCGCATCGGTGGCGCGCTGACCACCTTCCCCGGAACATGGTCGACGCGCCACCGCATCGGTGGCGCGCTGACCACCTTCCCGGGCGCGACGCGGCCGGCGGGTCAGCGGCGGCGGGCGGACTCGAGGAGCTCGGCCGCAGCGTCGCGGACCCGCTCGCTGTCGGGGGTGCCCGACAGCATCCGGGACAGCTCGGCCACCCGCTCCTCGCCGTCGACCACGGTGGCGACCGAGCGCGCCGGGCCCCCGGAGCGGTTCTTGCGCACCCCCACCTGGGCGTCGGCGAACGCCGCGACCTGGGCCAGGTGGGTGACGACGAGGACCTGGCGGTCACGGGCCACGTCGGCCAGCGCGCGGCCGACCGCGAGGGCCGCCTCGCCACCGATGCCGGCGTCGACCTCGTCGAAGACCAGGGTCGGCTGGTCGGCGGTCAGGACCAGGCGGAGGGCCAGGCCGGTGCGGGCCAGCTCTCCGCCCGAGGCCGCCTTGCCCACGGGGAGGGCCGGTGCCCCCTCGTCGGGCGCCAGCAGGATGGCGACGTCGTCGCCGGGGTCGTCGGCCCCGACCTCGACGGTGACCGACGCACCGGGCAGGGCGAGCCGGCGCAGGTGCCCGGTGACGGCCTCGCCCAGGGCGGGCGCGGCCCGACGGCGCGCCGTCCCGACGGCCCGCTCGGCCCGCCGGACGGCCGCGACGGCGTCGGCCCGCTCGGCGTCGAGGGCCGCGGCCCGCTCGTCGTGGGCCTCCAGGTCGGCCAGCCGGTCCCCCGCCTCCGACCAGTAGGCGATGACGTCGGCCAAGGTGCCGGCACCCGACGCGTCGGCCCGGGCCGTGCCGTACTTGCGGACCAGGTCGACCAGGAGCTGGCGGCGCTCCCGGACGGCCGCGAGCCGCTCGGGGTCGTCCGCCACCCGGTCGACCGCGTCCCGCAGCTCGACGGCGAGGTCCTCGACCTCGGCCAGCACCGACGCCAGGCGAGCGTCCAGGTCGGCGAACGGGGCCCGGCCGGCCACCGCGGCCTGCGCCGCGGCGAGAGCGTCGCGCCCCCCGCCCTCGTCGCCGACAGCCGCGGCGGCCGCGGCGGCCGCCTCACGGTGGGCCGCGGCGTCGCCCAGGGCGTCCTCCTCGGCGTCGAGGGCGGCGTCCTCGTCGGGGTCGCCCAGCCCCGCGGCCTCCAGCTCGGTCACCTGGAACCGCAGCAGGTCGACCTCCCGGGCCCGGGCCCCGGGGTCGCCCCCGAGCACCGCCAGCCGCCGGTCGACCTCGGCGAGCCGGGCCCGGGCCGCGGCGAGGGGGGCCAGGTCGATGTCGGCGGCCCGGTCGAGGGCCTCCCGCTGGGCCGCGGTGGTGAGCAGGGCCTGGTGGGCGTGCTGGCCGATCAGGTCGACCAGCTCCCGGCCCCGCTCGGCCAGGGCACCGGCGGTGGCCATGCGGCCGTCGACGTAGGCGCGGGACCGACCCTCCCGGGGGACGACCCGGGTCAGCACGACCTCGTCGTCACCGGTGACGAAGCGGCCCTCGACGACGGCCTCGGCCGCCCCGGTGCGCACGAGGGCAGGGTCGGCCCGACCCCCCAGCAGCAGGGTGATCGCCTCGACCAGCATCGTCTTGCCGGCGCCGGTCTCGCCGGTGAGGGCGGTGAGCCCCGGCCCGAGCAGCAACCGGGCGCGGTCGATCACCCCCAGGTCCGTGACCGCCAGCTCGACCAGCACGTCAGCGGTCGCTGAGGCCGAACTTGGCCTTCAGGATCCCGTGGAAGTTGCGGTCGCCGAAGGTGAGCAGGCGGGCCGGGCGGGCCGCCGCGGTGGCGACGACGGCGTCCCCCACCGAGAGCGGGCCGAGGGACCGTCCGTCGAGCGACACGACCGTGGGCCGGTCACCGTGGACCACCAGCCGGACCTCGGTGGTGGGCGACAGGACCAGGGCCCGGTCGAAGAGGCTGTGGGGCGCCACCGCCACCAGGATCAGGGCCTGGTGGGTGGGGTCGACGATCGGGCCGCGGGCCGACAGGGCGTAGGCCGTCGACCCCGTGGGCGTGGCCACGATCAGGCCGTCGGCGGCGTAGGTGGTGAACTCCTCG
>CAYQGF010000040.1:0-16149 GCA_964416885.1 uncultured Iamiaceae bacterium | reverse complement strand
CCGTCCTCGATGCCCTGCTTCAGCGAGTACGTGTAGACCGGCTCGCCGAAGTAGTGGATGTTCGAGACGTACTTCGTCTCCTTCGGCGTGGCGGTCATGCCGAGCTGGATGGCGCCGTCGAAGTAGTCGAGCACCTCCCGCCACGCCGAGTCCTCCGCGGCAGAGCCCCGGTGGCACTCGTCGATCACGATGAGGTCGAAGAAGTCCTTCGGGAACTTGTCGTAGATGGGCTCCTTGTCCTCGGTGCCCATGATCGCCTGGTAGAGCCCGAGGTAGATCTCGTACGAGGTGTCGACACGGCCGTGGTCGTCGACGAGGCTCCGGTTGAGCTTCTTCATCACCCCGCCGAAGGGGCGGAAGTCGTTCTGGATGGTCTGGTCCACGAGGATGTTGCGGTCGGCGAGGAACAGGACCCGCTTCACCGTCTTGGTCTTCCAGAGCCGCCAGATGATGTTGAAGGCGGTGTAGGTCTTGCCCGTGCCTGTGGCCATCACGAGCAGGAGCCGCTTCTGGCCCCGGGCGACGGCCTCGATCGTGCGGTTGATGGCGAGCTGCTGGTAGTAGCGGGCGTCCTTGCCGCCGACCTCGGCGTGGTTCGGGCTGGTGACGAGCTCGTCGGCCGACTCGTCGAGGCCCCGCCACTTCCGGTAGTGGGCGAAGAGCGTGTCGGGGGAGGGGAACTCGTCGAGGGTGAGCGTCCGCTCGATCGGGTCGAAGGTGCCGGTGCGGTCGTGGAACAGGAACCCGTCGCCGTTCGAGGAGAACACGAACGGCACGTCGAGGGTCTCGGCGTAGGCGAGCGCCTGCTGCATGCCCGAGCCGACCGAGTGGTTGTTGTCCTTCGCCTCGATCAGCGCGATCGGCAGGTCCGGGGTGTGGAACAGCAGGTAGTCGGTGCGCTTGCGCTTCCCTCGGGCGACGAGCTTGCCCCGCACGATGATCTTGCCGTCGGTGAAGCCGTACTCCCGGCGCCACTGGTTCGTGGCCCACCCGGCCTGGGTGACCGCAGGCGTGACGTAGCGGTCACAGATATCCGACTCGCTCAACGCCTTCTTGTTGGTCACCGCCCTCGCCCTCCCGGCATGGCCCACACCGTAAGTGACGCAGCGGTCACGGTTCTTGCGTACCGTCTCAGCGTGACCAGCACGTTCGGCGAGCGGCCCTGGTTCTGGGAGGGACGTGTCCAGGACGCGCTCGCCGCGCACCTCGTTGGCGAGGGCTGGGATGTCCGCGAGGCAGCGGACACGGAGTCGAAGGCTCCCGGCATCGACCTGCTGGCCACCAAGGACCATCGGTGGCTGGCGATCGAGGTCAAGGGCTTCCCGAGCTCCACCTACGACCACGGGCCCAAGCGTGGACTGCCGAAGCCGACCCAGCCGACGAACCAGGCCCGTCAGTGGTTCTCTCACGCCCTGCTCGGGATGATGCTTCTGCGGGACAAGCGTCCCGATGCCGAGATCGCGATCGCCTGCCCGCGCTTCACCACCTACGAGAACCTGGTGCAGCGGACGATGGTGTCCTTCGGCCTGCTCGGCTTCGGCGTCTACTTCGTGAACGAGAATGGCTCGGTCGACCTCGTGCTACCGCACCGTCCGGTCGGAGACGAAGTGGCCGAGCCGGCGGCAATGACCGCGCCACCGGAGGTCGGTGAGGCCCGGGGCGCTGCAGTGGGCCGGGAGGCGACGTGCCGGGCCGAGATCCTCGATGCCTTCGATCGCCTGCAGCGACGCCACGGCCGGGCGGTGTTCGCGCCGGTCGAGATCGTTCAGGAGGTCCTCGCCGTCTCCGATCGCTACCCGGAGCACACCATTCGCACCGAGATCGTCTCTCGCATGTGTGTGGAGGCGCCGGTTCACCACGCTGTCGCGTATGACGACCTCGAGCGGGTCGACCGAGGCAGATATCGGCTGAGGACGCGAAGTGTGCCGTCGTGAGCCTGACCCACCTCGAAGCTCTGCTACCGGTCGCGGTCGTCCCGTTAGCTCGAGCGCACCACTGGCCCGGCCCTACCCCTGCTTGCCCGACGAGGCGTCGCTCGACTCCAGGAGTGGTTCATCGACTCGAAGGTCTCGCACGAGGACGCGGTCAGGAAAGATGACGCGCCGGATCACTCGCCGTTGCTTAACGGCTGGCTTGTACCGGAAGTCGGCGAACCTGTCGTTCGAGATCACCCAGGAGTTGGGCTTCTCGGCGGCATCGAGAACGATCTCGTCGGCGTCAGTTCCTACACCGGCGAAGTAGACCGTGGCCGAGTGAAGCTGTGCTCGGATCTCCTCGTCAGTGATTCCGAGCAGAGGTCGGATGCTCGCATCGAAGACGACCGTCACGGGATAGCGGCCCGCGAGGCTGTTGGTCATCGGGACCAAGGCGGCGAGTCCGACGAACACTTCATCTTCGCTGTAGCAGCAGTTGTTACCGTCGACCACGAGCGCATCGATCTCCCGTGCCGCTGCCGAGGCGAGGTTGAGGATGTGTTCCTCGGCCTTCGCCATGTCCCGACGGAGCCGCCGGACCAGCGATTCGTGCTGGCTAATCTCCTTCGTGAGCTGCCTCATGTTGTCGCGGATCTCACGTAGGGCCTCCCCCGGCTTCTCGTGGCCGAACCTTCGGCCGCACTTCTCGTGAAGCTTGGCTCGTTCGTACCCGTTGGCGGCTTCGGACAGCTTCTTGCGGATCTGCTCGACCCCATCCTCCTGGCTCCGCAGGTCGGACAGCTCGGACTCGAGCCTTCGGAGCTTCGACTCGTGGGTATCGACCTCCGCTTGGTACCTGCAGAGTTCCGCGAGTGGTTCCTCGACGGCGAGTTCGACATCCCGCGATCGCTTGGCGAGGTGGTCTCGCTGATCCCGAAGGGCCAGCAGCTCGTCATTGATCTCGCCCATCTCGCTCTCGGCATCAGCCGCGACGAAGCCTCGGAACTGTTCAGCTGCTCGTTCGTTCTTAGCGAGCTCGTTGGCCAGATCGATCAGCTTCTCGTTGCAGACGGCCACATCCTCGCGAGATGCCGTGGCGCGCTTCCGGAGACGGCGAAGCCCCTCCCTGTGGTTCTCAAGTCGCTTCTTTGCGAGAGCATGGTCGCCGGTGAACCAGCGACGGACGATCTGCCAGTCGACGTGAACGTCGCGCTCCAGACCCGCAGTCTTGGCGTCAGCCTGTGCGATCTCGACTTCGAGCTCGTTGATGCGCTGCTCTCGAAGCGCGAGATCTGCGGCGCACTCGTCGATGGCAGACCGGAGTCGCTCTCTCGCGCTGGTTGTCGCCTTCAGATCGAAGGTGGTGGCCCACGCGATCTGTTCCTCGAGCTCCGCCCGCCGCTGCTCCAGAGCTCGACTCGCACCGTCTGTCTCTCGGAGTCTCGCCTCGAACGGGTTGTACTCCAACGGTGCCCGTTCTCCAGACCCTGTCACTTCGGCGCGTCCCCAGGGAGGTGCCGTTGGCCGGATCCTCGGCCGCCGTCCCAGGGTGAGTAGAGCAGTCCCCGCTTCATTGGCTGGCCTTGAATCGGGCTAGCGCTCGTAGCGCCGACATCATCATCGGGTTGTTCGAGTCGACACCCTGTGCCGCGGCCTTGGCGCAAAGCGACTTGTAGACCCGCACGGTGCTCTCGCTCTTTCCCTCCTTAGCCAGAAAGGCTCCGAACCGGCGGAGTGCAGCAAGCGTCTGGGTGTCGAGCTGAGACTGATGTGCGCCACGGGCGGCCTTCGCCACCGAGGTAAGGGTCGCGTCAAGGGTGGGCGAGAGCTTCGGCATGCAACGTGGATATCACATGGATAAAGATCTTTACAAGCTATAAACATCGGCCCGGGCCTTCCCGGCGCTCGGACCTCGTCCCGCGCCGACGCTCGAGCGGTTGCTCTCAGACATCGCCGCCGATCCGTTGCTCACTTCTGAGGGTTGAGCGGTTACCTCGTCGTGGCAGCTACTCGCTGGGCCACAGCAGCGCAGCGTTGTGCTCGTTCGACGGCCTTCGACGCGACTGAAGGTGCGATGTCGTCGGGCTCGTACTCGGCCTTCGTCTTGAGTGGCAGGAGTCGGCGCAGCTCCCGCTCGACCTCAGCACCGTCGGGTCCTGCTTGGCGGAGCAACGCAAGGACCTAGTCGTGGTCCTCGCCGGCTGCTCGCTTGCCGAGACGCGCACCACAGACGGCGTCGGCGGAGTTGATGCCGGCGTGGATGGCGAGGCTCGTGGCCGCGATGTTGCGGCCCGCGCCGAGATCGCTGGCCGCGGCCTCGGCGAACTCCTGCGCCTTGGCCGCGTAGGCGCGGACCTGCGCCGCCGAGACCGTCCTGGTGCGGACGGGCTTAGCCAACGTGTGCCGCCCGGAGCTCGTTGATGCCGAGACCAAAGACGACCCGGCCGTCGCGGCGGATGTCAGTCCACACCTGGGTGCGGCCGGCGAGCTTCGTGGCGGCCTCGTCCGCGCTCACCTCGAGGACCTCGACGGGGTTTCCAGTGAGCCGACGGACGTCGCGCCGCCAAGCCTCGAGCGAGGCCGACCACTCGTCATCTTCCTCGTGGACCTCAGAGGGTCGGACGACGACGACGTCGATGTCGCTGTCGAGATCGGCTTCCCGCCGGGCGAACGATCCGAAGATGATCACGCTGACCGGCGGCTGGGGGAGCGCTCCCGCAAGCCGGCCCATCTCATCGAGCACGATGTCGGTCGAGCGGGCGAGGGCGAGCAGTGCCCGGGAGGCGACGTGCTCGGGAACGAGCCGGAACAGGGATGCCGGCGGGACCTCCCGGCGCTCAATGACGCCGAGTGAGACGAGGTCGGGCAGCAAGCGTGATGCCTGGGCCTGGCTGATGCCGGCGAGCTGGGCGATGGTACGGAGGTTCAGCTCCGCCGTGGTCTCGGCGAGAACGGCGAGCACCCGCCCCTGGGCCCCTGGCACGATGGTCTCGATCGGTCGGACGAAGTCCACTCCGTGAGGATACCCCCATAGCGTACAAATATGAAACAAATCTTCCATCTTTGATGGCAAAGGGCCTGGCCGCAATCGGGTTCGACCCACGAGCGAGCGAGAACACGATGGACAACCACTCCCGCTGGGAGGACGTCAAGGCGAAGCGGCGGCCTCCGAGCGAGACTGTCCGAGCGTCGATCGAGCGTGAGCTCGCTGCGGTCGAGTGGGCCGGGGTAGCGGACGACCCGAGGGCTGGCAGGGCGGACGAGCCGGATGCGCCGGAGGCCTGACTTCTAACGGATCTTCTAACGGACGGGCCTCACGAGCCGGTTCTGGCGGGATCTGCCGGGACGCGCCGGCCCGCGAAACCACAGGTCAGTGGCACTTTCCGGCATGCGGCGGCACGAGCCGGAATGGCCCTGAAGCGCCTCATAACCCGAAGGTCGCAGGTTCAAGTCCTGCCCCCGCCACCAACTTCAGCACGAAGGCCCAGGTCAGAGACCTGGGTCTTCGTCGTTGAGGAGGGCGTTCTACCGGTTCAGGCGAACCTTCCTCCGGTTGTTCCCACGACGTTCCACCGGTGTCTTCCGGGCCGGTTTCGTGATCTCTTTGGCTGCAGCCTCCTTCGCCGTGGCCTTGTCCGGAGGGGTCTTCTTCGGGGTGGCCTTCCGCGCCGGGGTCTTCGGTGGGTCGTGGTCCCCGGTCGCGGGTTGGCGAGGCGCTCGGTGGTGTCGGCGGCGTCGGCCTGCATGCCGGGCAGGACGTGCTGGTAGGTCTGCATCGTGTGGGCGATCTGTGCGTGGCCCAGCCGTTCGGAGACGACCTTCACCGGGACACCCTCCTTGATGAGGAGGCTGCCGTGGGTGTGGCGTAGGTCGTGGAACCGGAGCCTGGGGACGCCGGCGTTCTGCACGATCCGCTTGAAGGACTCGTAGAGGGCGTGGGGGTGGACCGGGTCGCCGCTGCCGTCGGTGAACACCCACTCTTCCTCGTCCTCGATGCCCACCGCGGCGGACTCGGCAGCCTTGAACGCCCGCCAGCCTTCGAGCACCGCGATGGTGGTGTCGTCGAGGTTGATGGTGCGCCGGGCGGTCTTGGTCTTGCCCCGGGTCTGGTGGACCTCGTAGCCGACCGCGACGAGTCCACGGTTGAGGTGGATCCGCTTCTTCACATCGATGTCGGTCCACTTCAGGCCGAGGACCTCGTTGCGGCGCATCCCGGTCATGGCGGTCAGCCAGTAGATGGGGAAGAAGCGGTGGCCAGTGGCGGTGCGCATGAGCTGACGGAGTTCCTCCTCGGTCAGCGAGGTGCCTTCGGTCCGTTGCAGTGACCGCTGCTTGGGTGTGTGGGCCACGAGCGCGACGTTGCGGGTCACGAGTCTTCGCCGGTGGGCGTCGGTGAGACGCCGCGGATCACGAGGTGGATCTCATAGGCGGTCTTGGGTGCGAGGCCTTGACCCTTGGTCGGGTGGAGCAGCGCGTCGTAGAGCGACTCGATCTGCTGATAGCGCAGCCGCCGGGTGCTCGTCCGTCCCAGGACGGGGAGAATGTGGCGGTGCACGTTGCGCTCGTAGCCCCCGTAGGTGCTGGTCGCGAGGTGCAACTTCTTGGCCGGTAGCCACTGGCTGGTCAGGTAGGCACCGAAGGTCAGCGATCGGACTGCGCCGACCCGCTTGGCCTCGGCGGCGGCGAGCTTCTTGGTCAGTCGTTCGGCCTCGGCACGGTCGGTGCCCGCCGGATGCCAGGTGTGACGCTCCTTGCCGGTCACCGGGTCGCGGCCTTCGTAGATGGCCGCGTAGTACCGGCCTCGGCGTTGTGCGACGTATCCCTTCACGAGGGTTGTCCTCCTCGTGCATGTGCGGTCCCGGCGATCGGAACCCGGAGGAACGATCGGTAGACACCGCCCTTGTGGTGACGTCCCATCCCTCATGGCCTCACGAAAGTGCAGGTAGGAAGGCTGGAGGGCCTGTCGGCCGAGTCGAGGGAACGCGTCGACCTGGCGCGATCTCGGCCACGGTCGGGATTGGACCGCCACCTCACTGTTTGCGAATCTTTCGAATTGACGGTACGGTCTTGAAGGTCGAGAAGGGGGACCGGAGTGGCGATGTCCACGATCGAACGAACCGTGTTGCCCCCGGCTGAGCCGTTGCAGGCGTTGGCGGCGATGCTCGACGGGCTTGGAGCGGAGCCGACCACGACCCTTTCAGGCCCGAACGGTGAGCACTTGGTACTGCCCCCGGAGGTGTTTGAGGTGCTTCGCGATGTGGTCGAGGCCATGGCCCAGGGGCAGGCGGTGACGATCGCACCGGTCCATCAGCGACTCACGACCCAGGAGGCTGCCGATCTGTTGGGGGTGAGCCGGCCGACGGTGGTGAAGCTGCTCGAATCAGGTGAGATCCCCTTCGAACAACCTGGCCGCCATCGCCGCGTCCGCCTGGCGGATGTCCTTGCCTACCGCGAGCGAGCTTCGACCGAGCGGCGAGCCGCGCTCGATCGGATGGTCGAGATGGCGGACGAGGCCGACCTCTACGAACGCACCGCCACGCCCAAGCGCACCCGGTGAGCCCCCGTGGCGTTCTCGGTGGTGCTCGACACCTGCGTCCTGTACCCGGCTCACCTCCGTGACACCCTGCTCCGGCTGGCCGAACGTGGGCTCTACCGGGCGTTGTGGTCGGACGACATCATCGAGGAGCTCCACCGGAACCTGACCGAGGTGGTCGACCCCGGGGCTATCGACCGGCTGCTCGACCAGATGGCCACAGCGTTCCCCGACGCCGCGGTGACTGGTCACCGCTCGCTCATGGACGGGCTGACATGTGACCCGAAAGACCGTCACGTCCTCGCTGCCGCGATGCGGGCCAACGCCGGTGCGATCGTCACCTTCAACACCACCGACTTCCCCGACCACAGCATCGAGCCGTTCGGGATCGAGGTCATCCACCCCGACACATTCCTTCTCGACCTGCTCGACCTCGCCCCCGGCGCTGTGATCGATGAGCTGTCGCGGCAAGCGCGGGCCAACCACCGAGCCCCGAGAACGATTCCGCACATCCTTGACGCCCTCGAACGAGCCGGAGTGCCAGCGTTCGCTGACGAAGTCCGACGCCGCACAGCGTAATCGTTCCTCGATAGCTGGTCGCCCGGTGGCGAATCCGCTCGTGAGAACACTCGCAGCACATGGAGCGGGCGCTCCAACTCCGCGGTGTCGGCAATGCCCCCGCGAAACCCCACCTCAGAGGTACTGGAAGGTGCGCATTGGGTCGGTAGGAGAAGCTGAGAATCGGTCTCATGACTCGAAGGTCGCAGGTTCAACCCTGCCCCCGCCACCATCGAGAAACCCAGGTCAGAGGCCCTAGGGGCCGGACTTCTACACCGATTTCCACAGTCCGGGTTGGGATCCGCGGGGACGGACCGGTCCGAGACGCGATGCAGGGCCCGTCGTGTGAGCGAGGACGTTTGGGCCGCGACCGCGGGTGAGCCAACGCGGCGGCGGCAGACCGTTTGCGCGACCAGGCTGGACGCCCTTGGCCATCAGGCTCGCGGCGGTGATCGGGCTCGCGGGTCCTCGACGCTTCGAGGAGCAGGGCGTCTGCTAGGTGGCGCATGTAGATAGTCGATGTATAGTGGCTCCATGTCGACCTCTACGGTGTTGCTGTCGCTCTTGGAGCGGTCGCCAGCGCACGGGTACACGCTGAAGCAGGACTACGACCTGCACTTCGGGCAGCGGCGTCCGTTGGCGTTCGGGCAGGTGTACCAGTCGTTGTCACGGTTCGAGCGTGATGGCCTGGCCGAGGTGGTCGATGTGGAGGCTGGCGCCGGCCCCGAGCGCAAGCGCTACGCGATCACCCCTGATGGCGTGGCGGTGGTGGAGCGGTGGGTGTTCACGCCGACCTCTCCCGACGTGTTCGCCACGAGCACTCTGTTCGCCCGGGTGTCGGTGGCGTTGATGTCGGGAAGGTCGGCCGAATCGGTCCTGGACGAGCAGCGGGCGGTCCACCTGGAGCGCATGCGCGAGCTGCAGAAACGGCGGCGTGAGGCGGGTGAGGCGGAGGTGTTGGCGGTGACGTACGAACTGGCGCACTTGGATGCCGATCTCCGTTGGATCGAGGAGTCGGGTCAGCGGCTCGATGTCCTTCGGGCTGAGCTCGGCGGCGCCCGGTGAGCTTGGCGGCGCCTGAGCCAGATGGGTCGCTGGTGGAGGCACGGGAGCTGTCGGTGTCCTACGGGCAGACGGTGGCGCTGCGCTCGTGCGACTTGCGGATCCGGGCCGGCGAGAGCGTCGCGGTGATGGGGGCATCGGGCTCGGGGAAGTCCACCCTTCTGCACTGCCTTGCCGGGGTCATCGCGCCCGATGGTGGACAGGTGTGGTTCGACGGTTGCCGGCTCGACGCGCTGAGCGACACCGAGCGGAGCGACCTGCGGCTGCGGAGAACGGGAGCGATCTTCCAGTTCGGTGGCCTCGTGCCGGACCTGACGTTGGCGGAGAACGTCATGATGCCGCTTCTGCTCTTGGGGCACCGTCGTGGCAGTGCTCGCCGAGCTGCGTTGAACGCTCTGAGCGAACTCGACGTTGCCGAGGTCGCCGAAAGGCCTGCCGGTGCGGTCTCTGGAGGGCAGGCTCAGCGGGCGTCGGTCGCCCGGGCAGTCGTCCACGAACCATCGGCGATCTTCGCCGATGAGCCCACCGCAGCGCTCGATCGAGTCAACGCCGAGGGGGTCTTGGACCTCTTGGTCGACCTTGCGGGGCGCCGCGGCACTGCGCTGGTGGTCGTCACTCACGACCACCAGGTGGCCAGCCAGCTCGATCGGCTCGTCGTCATGCGCGACGGAGCGCTGACAGAGCGCCCGGGGCCGGCCCGATGAGCTCCACGCATGGGCCGTTGACGTCTGACTCTCCCGTACCGGGCTCGAGATCGCTCAGCCCGCTCGTCGGTCGCGATCGGGACCTGAGCCCACAACCCGAAAGGACCGACAGCGCCTGATCCTCTGGTCAGGCCGTCCAACCACCCTCATGGAAGTGCTCGCCGCACACGACGTCGTCCGAACCTACGAACGGGGCAGCACCCAGGTCCCAGCTCTCCGAGGGGTCTCGATCACCATCGAGGCGGGCTCGTACATCGCGATCCTCGGAACCAGTGGATCGGGCAAGTCCACTCTGCTCCACCAACTCGGCCTTCTCGACCGCCCGACGACCGGTGAGGTCCTTGTCGAGGGGCGGCCCGTGTCCGAGCTGGATGACGCTGACCTCGCAGTCCTCCGCCGTTCCAAGCTCGGGTTCGTCTTCCAGTTCTTCCAGCTCCTCCCATCGCTGACGGCATGGGAGAACGTCGCGGTGCCGGGCGTCCTCGACGGCCACCGAGTCACGGAGCTGCGCGAGCGAGCGGATGAGTTGCTGGCCCTGGTCGGCCTGGGCGAGCGCTCGACCCATCTCCCCAACGAGATGTCGGGCGGTGAGCAACAGCGTGTCGCCGTCGCTCGTGCGCTCTTCGCTGACCCCATGGCGGTCCTGGCCGACGAACCAACCGGAGCACTGGACTCCGACACGAGCATCCAGGTCATGGACCTGCTCGAGCGCTCGACGGTCGAGCAGGGCAAGGCCTTGGTCATCGTCACCCACGACAGGGAGGTCGCTCGACGCGCCTCCAGCACGATCACCATGCGCGACGGAACGATCGTGTGAGCCTCCTCTCAACCGTCTCTCGGTTCCGCCTGCTCCAGCTACGCCGACTCCGCCGGCACCGGCTGCGGGCTGTCCTCTCCGTGCTCGGCGTCGCCACCGGCGTCGCTCTCGTCATCGCCGTCGCCACGGTGCTCACCTCGGTGTCTCGCACTGCCGAATCGGTCGCCGACCTTGGCCGAGGCAGCACGTACGAGGTGCTCAGACCGGGAGGCTTCGACCGAGAGGCCATCGCAGACATCGAGTCCGTCGACGGCGTGACCGACGTGTCTCGCCTCGTCCACCTCCCGGTGCTGGTCGACGGTCAACCCGGGTGGTTGCTCTCGGCTGAACCAGGAGCAGGACTCGATGGTCTCGGGCGCAGCCTCGCCGAGGTCGACGGGGTGCGTGCGGGCTCCGGTCTGCCGGCGTCTGGCGCGATCAGGATCACCGGCGCCGACGGGACGACGACCGAGGTTGATGTCGAGGGACCGGCCCGCGGGCCGTTGGCCGATCGGTTCGGCGGGCGCTTCATCGCCGCACCCCTGGACACTGCCGTCGACCTGTCCGGCATCGGTCGCCCGACCTCGGTCCTCGTGTTCGGGGAACCGTCCCGTGACGAGCTGGTCGATGCCGCGGGTCCCGGTGCCTCGGTGCAGACCGCGGAGGACAAGATCGCCTACGCAGAAGGCGCGCTCGCTCCGATCCTCGCGTCGCTCCTCCTGATGGCGCTGTTGGGCATCGTCGTTGGTGTCGCGCTGGTCTTCAACACGATCAACGCCAATGCACTGGAGAACCGCAACGAGGTCGCGGCCTTGAGGGCGCTCGGTAGCGACCGGGGATCGGCGCGCTTCGGGGCCATCCTCGAGGCCCTGTTCATCGGCGTGATCGGCTCGATCGTTGGGCTGATGCTCGGCCTTGCCATGGGCTCAGCGGTCGTCGGTACGGTCCCCGACGCGTTCTCCAACCTCATCGGTTCCGCGATCGAGCCCGCGGTGCCGTGGTGGCTACCCGTGCTCGGTCTCGTCTCCGGCACCGGGCTGGCCCTCGCCTCCGCGATCGGGCCTATCCGGTCCGCCGGACGCATCGAACCCATCCAAGGGATCCGCCACAGTGATGCCGCGGACTTCGATCAGGCCCGGACGTCATGGCCGCGCCTTGCAGTCAGCGCTGTGGTGCTCGGTTCCTCGGCCGCCGTCGGTGGCGGCCTCGGGGTGCTGCTGGCCGCAGTCGGAGCCATCGGGCTGCTGCGCAGCATCCTGCCCTTCCTGACCCGAGCAACCGCCACCGTCGCCGGCCAGCTGGGGCCGAGCGGACGGCTGGCCTCCCTGGCTCTCGCCAGGTCACCGAGGCGGGTGTGGTCGACGACCCTTGTCGTCCTTCTCGCCGGTGGCATCTCGCTGATGACTGTGGGCGCCCTGAACGACTTCGCCCGCACGTCCGAAGCCGACCTGAGCACCGCGGGTAGACCAACGTTCTGGGTATCGACTGTCTCGGGCGACAACGTGCCGGTTGTCGGCCTCCCTTCGGAGTGGACGGCACGACTGGCCGCCATCGACGGCGTCACCGAGGTTGCCGCAACTCGCCTCGTCAGCACCGGCTACGAGGGCCGGCAGATTGGGGTCCTGGCGGTAGAAGGCGACTCCGCTTACTCCTTCTACGCACTCGCCCCCGCGTCAGCCCGAGACGCAGTGCAAGAAGGATCGGCCGTCATCGTCAACCGCCAGTTCGCCGATGTCTTCTCCGTGTCCGTCGGCGACCTGATCCGGCTACCCGCCGCGAACCCCGAACGCCAGGTGACCGTCGCTGCCGTCACAGAAGGGGTCGCCATGGCTGAAGGTGGCCTCATCGTCATTTCCGGCGACACGGTGCGAAGCGTCTATGGGATGGGCTCCTTCGCCAGCTACGAGGTCACCGCGGCTCCCGGCCGCGCTGCTGAGGTCCGAGAGGAAGTCTTCGAGCTCACCGGCACCGCGGGGTTTCCCGTTCGGGTCATCCCGTCCGACGAGTTTCTCACCGACGCCCTCGTGTCGGTCGAACAGATCCGCTCCCTCATCGGTCTCATCCTTCTCGTCGTCGCGGTCTGTGCCGGTGTCGCAGCGTTCAACACCTTTGCCGCAGCCATCGTTCTCCGACAGCGAGAGTTCGCCATGCTTCGAGCTATCGGCAGCACTCGGCGTCGCATCGCCACGAGCGTGGTCGTGGAAGCCATCGCAATCGGGATCATCGCCGGGCTGCTGGGGGCGACGCTAGGCGCCTACCTCCACTACCTCGCCTCAGACGCACTCCAATCCTTCTTCCACATCGAGTACCGCTTCTCTCCATCTGTCGTCCTGGTATGCGTGCTCCTCAGCATCGCCATCGTGACCCTCGGATCGCTACTTCCGGTGCGACGCGGTACCGCCGGCGAGGTCATCGAGCGCCTCAGCGTTGAATAGCGTGGTGGTGGTGGTCTTGAGCCCCCGGAACCGGGCTCGGAGGGTCTCGGGTGCGGCGATGGTCAACGACAGGAGCTGGCGTTGCGCAACGGTTGAGGCGTCGATGGCGGAACGGCGGGCGGCGAGACGGACCGCGAGAGCGGCCCGTTCGCCGGCAGCTCGTGGTGGGGCCAGATGCGCGCGTGGCGTCCGTCATGCCAGCCGGGCCCATCGACCTTTGCACTGGTCGGGCCGAGACGTGCAGAGCACTTGGCGCGACTACTCGAACGGCTTCCGCTACTCGTGGAGGCCGGGCAAGCGAGGCTGCCGGTGGTTCAGGCGGTGAGGCGCTGGCACGACGTCCGGTCGCGGTTCGGTGACTGGGTTCCTGGTGACGTCGTTCTGGCCGGTGGCCTCGCGTTGGTGTCGGGCTGGAACGTCTTCACGGCCGACGACCTCCTGATCAAGGTGCTCCTGACGGTCATCGGCATGATCATGAGTGTCCTCACGTTGGCGATGGTGGTCGGGCTTGGTCCAGGTCATCGCTTCGTCAGAGTCGTGCGTTCCTGGCTTGCCCGAGCACATGGCTCCGGGTGGGTCGATGTCATCGGGTTCGCCATCATCGGAGTGCTCGACGTTCGTCGATCTCCCGTCACCGCTGCGGTCCTGCTGGCGATCGCGATTCCCCCTCTTCTCGTCGAGCTCAGGAGCCGTCGGGGCATGCCGCGAGACAGGCACTGAGCATCCTGGACCCGTGGGTCGAGGCGGCCTTTCGAGAATTTCTCCCCGAGGTCCGTCGTGGATGAAGTCCGCTGCGACACGTTGATATCGGCGATGGTCGCCTACCTGCAGGTGAGCTGGGGTACTCGCCCCGTATCTGCGGAATGGGATCGCGCACGCTGACGACCGCTTCATCGCGTCGACCGTTCACGATGACGGCGCAGATGTAGGCCAGTACATCGACCGGAGACAAGGCTGGTGGTGGCGCCGACCTCCGAGCACTGGTCCGCGGAGCGAATACCTCGACCGCGCAGAGGTCCAAGGCGACCACGATCGCACGAAGTCGGCGATCGGGGCAGTGACGACTCAGGTCATGGGCGTCAAGCGACGAGGCTCAACTTCTGCCGAACGTGCGGACCCCAGCGTCTGGGTGCTCAGGCCGCCGTCGACACGATGAGCCGGTAGCCGACGTCGAGCGCGGCGAGTGACCTGAGGTGACCGTGGCGGTCGTCCCATCGGCCGCTGTCGAGATCGGCGGCGAGTTGTGCGACCCCGCGAGCGACTGCACCGGGGTCGAGGAGGGCGAACATCGAGATGCCGGAGCGAATCGTCCGGTCCAGCAGTGCTTCGGGTCTTCCCCAGAACGCGCCGCCTGAGCCCTCCGTGAAGTCGATCGGAACCGGGAAGGCCCGCACCTCGACCTTGCCTCCGAGCTCGGACGCGACGTCCTCGGCCGTCCCACCTGAGCGAACGCTCTCGACGTCGGCGAGTTCCGGGAAGTGTCCTCGACGATCCAGTGCAGCGTGGTGTCCGCTGGTTCCCAGTGTACGACGACTCGTCGAGGGGCCACGCGAGCCATCTCGGCCAGTCCGCGGGCACGGTCAGCCCAGTGGTGAACGGTGCTGATGGCGAGCGCGGCTTCGAACGCATCGTCGGGGAAAGGCATCTGCTCGGCTGGTGCCAGTACTGCTGGTGCCGCGTCTGCGGGTCGCTGGCTGATCATCACCGCGGACGGCTCGACGGCGATGACGTCGCGGTCGGTCGGCTCGTAGTTGCCCGTGCCTGCCCCAACGTTGACGACGCGCTCGGCGTCTCCGAGGACCTCGTGGATCACAGCAGCAAGGCGGGGGTCGGCGACCCTGGTTGCGGCGTAGGTGGTGCCGATGCTGTCGTACGGGGTTGCCACGGTCATCGAACGATCCTCCCACCGCGCCATCTCGCCAGGCCGTCAGGCCCGAGGACGCAGTCCGGGTCGCCTGGGACCGCCGACGACGGGTGCGTGTGTCGTGGCTGCCTCGGGAGGCTCGCGCTGTCGGAGCCGGGGTCAGCGGAGGTCGAGATCGGGGTACAGCGGGCGGCGCCCGAGGAGCTCCTGTGCCGCGGCGCGGGTGCGGTCGGCGACGGCGGGAGCGAGGGTGTACCTGGCCTTGGAGGCGCTGCCATCGGGCGCGGCTGCGGGCGATGTGCCGGTGAGGACGTCGACGATGAGCTCGGCGACCCGGTCCATGTCGTCGGTGTCGAAGCCCCGCGACGTGAGCGCGGGCGTTCCGACCCGGACCCCCGACGTGTACCACGCTCCGTTCGGGTCGCGGGGCACGCTGTTGCGGTTGGTGACGATGCCCGAGTCGAGCAGGGCCGATTCGGCCTGCCGGCCGGTGAGCCCGTGTCCCGCGACGTCGAGGAGCACCAGGTGGTTGTCGGTCCCGCCGGTCACCAGGCGGACACCCCGGCGGGCCAGGCCGTCGGCCAGGGCCTGGGCGTTGTCGGCCACGGCCAGCGCGTAGGTGGCGAACTCGGGTCGACGGGCCTCGGCGAAGGCCACGGCCTTGGCGGCCATGACGTGGCCCATGGGGCCGCCGAGCACCATCGGGCAGCCCCGGTCGACCGCATCGGCCAGTTCGGGCTGGCAGAGCACCATGCCCCCGCGGGGTCCCCGCAACGACTTGTGGGTGGTGGTCGAGGTGACGTGGGCGAACGGCACCGGGTCCTCGTCGCCGGCGAACACCTTGCCGGCGACGAGGCCGGCGAAGTGGGCCATGTCGACCATCAGGGTGGCGTCGACCTCGTCCGCGATCTCGCGCATCTTGGCGAAGTCGACCCTGCGGGGGTACGACGAGTAGCCCGCGATGAGCACGAGGGGCCTCACCTCCCGGGCCAGCGTGCGCACGGCCTGGTAGTCGATCAACCCGGTCTCGGGATCAGTGCCGTAGGACCACTGCTCGAACATCTTGCCGGAGATGTTCGGACGGAAGCCATGGGTGAGGTGGCCGCCGGCGTCGAGCGACATGCCGAGGGCCCGCTGGGACCCGAGCGCCCGGCGCAGCTCGCTCCAGGCGGCCTCGTCGAGGTCGTTGACGTGGCGGACGCCGGCGTCGGCCAGGGTCGGCGATTCGACGCGGTGGGCGAGGATGGCCCAGAAGGCCACCAGGTTGGCGTCGATGCCCGAGTG
>CAYQGF010000039.1:12453-16362 GCA_964416885.1 uncultured Iamiaceae bacterium | reverse complement strand
CTCGTCGGCCGCACCGAGGCCGAGGTGTCGGCCGACATCGGGCGCCGGCTCCTGGCCGAGGGCCACCAGCGGGTCAACTTCGCCATCGTGGCCGCCGGCGCCGACGCGGCCAGCCCCCACCACGAGCCGGGGGAGACGGTCATCCGCCCCGGCGACGTCGTGCTCTGCGACTTCGGGGGCACCTGGCCCACCGGCTCGGGGGCGGGCTACTGCTCCGACATCACCCGCTGCGTCAGCCTCGGACCGCCCTCCGCCGAGGTGGCCGAGGCCTACGGCGTGCTCCAGGAGGCCCAGGCCGCGTCGGTGGCCAGCGCCCGGGTCGGCACGCCGTGCGAGGCGGTCGACGCCGCGGCCCGGGAGCCGATCGCCGCCGCCGGCTACGGCTCCCGCTTCATCCACCGCACCGGTCACGGCATCGGGGTGGAGGAGCACGAGGACCCGTACATCGTCGAGGGCAACGGCGACCTGCTCGAGGTGGGCCACGCCTTCTCGGTCGAGCCGGGGATCTACACGCCCGGGGCCTGGGGCCTCCGCCTGGAGGACATCGTCGTCGCCACCGAGGCCGGCCCCCTCGCCCTCAACAAGGCCGACCACGACCTCGTCGTCGTCGACGCCTGAGCCCCGGGTACCATCGCGACGTGGCCCTGGCCGAGCCGTTCGTGTGGGACGAGGCGTCGTTCCTCCGCGCCTGGGAGGCCGGCGTGTTCGGCGAGGCGCGGGTCGAGATGGTCGAGGGTGAGGTGCTCCGCGTGGTCATCGGTGACTGGCACGGTCAGGTGACGATGCGGCTCGCCCGGTTGCTGCCCGAGGACGGCTGGCGGGTCACCAGCTCCACGCTCCCGGCCGCGGGTTCGCTGCCGGACCCCGATGCCTTCGTGTTCCGGCGAGCGGCGACGCCCATCGCCGCGCTGGGGGCGCAGCGCAGCCTCCACCGCTGGAACCCCGGCGACATCGGCCTGGTCGTCGAGGTGGCCGACTCGTCGCTGCTCTACGACACGGAGGTCAAGGCCGGGGTCTACGGCCGCACCGGTTTCCCCTGCTACTGGGTGGTGCACCGGGAGGGCGTCGAGGTGTTCACCGATCCGTACGAGAGCGGCTACCGCGAGCGGCTCCACGTCGGCGTCGACGAGGTCGTCGCGGTGCCGTACGCGCCGGGCGAGACGATCGCCGTGGCCGACCTCCTCGACGTCGACCAGCTCTGACCCGGTCGCCCTAGCTGGCGCCCTTGCGGAGGAGGACGACGGGGACCGTCTTGGCCAGGATGGCCAGGTCGATCAGCAGCGACCAGTTGTCGACGTAGTAGAGGTCGAGGCGGGTGTAGTCCTCGAAGCTCGACTCGGAGCGCCCGTTGACCTGCCACATGCCGGTGATGCCGGGCGTGACCCGCAGCCGCTGGGTCAGCAGCGGGTCCCACGCCTCGGTCTCGTGGGGGAGGGCCGGCCGGGGGCCGACCATGCTCATCTCGCCCCGGACGACGTTCCAGAGCTGGGGCAGCTCGTCGATCGACGTCGAGCGGAGGACCTTGCCGACCCGGGTGATGCGGGGGTCGTCCTTCATCTTGAACAGCGGCCCGTCGGCCTCGTTGGCCTCCAACAGCTCCTCCCGCCGGGCCTCGGCGTCCTGGACCATGGTGCGGAGCTTGAGCACCTGGAAGGGCCGGCCGTTGCGGCCCACCCGGACCTGCCGGAACAGGACCGGGCCGGGCGAGTCGAGCCGGATGGCGATCATCGCCATCGCCACCACCGGGCTGGTGACCACGAGGGCGCCGATCGCCAGCGCCAGGTCGAACGCCCGCTTGGCCGTGCGCCGCCAGCCGTCGCGCTGGACCGGCTCGACGTAGACGACGGGGAACCGGCCGAGGGGCCGGACGACCAGCCGCTGCGAGGCGATGTCGCGGAGGGTCGACGACAGCTCGACGTGGACGCCCCGGTCGAGGAGGTCGCGGGCCAGGCGGTTGGTGGTGCTGCTCTCGATGGCCGAGGCGGCGACGATGACCGACGCCCCGGGCCGGGACCGCAGGATCTCGCCGGCGTCGGACACCGTGCCGAGCAGGGGGACGCCGGGCACCGGCTCGGCGTCGGTGTCGGGGTCGTCGTCGACGAAGCCGAGGACCCGGTAGCCGAGCCAGGTATCGGTGCGGAGCATGGCGGCCAGCTCCCGCCCCTCGGGGTTGGCCCCGGCGATGACGACGTTGCGGACCAGCTTCCCGCGCTCCCGCAGCGCCCCGAAGATCCGCCGGGCGACCTCCCGCTCGATCGACACCAGGACGGTGACGACGACGAACAGGACGACGATCCGGGACCGGGGTACGGTGACGTCGAGGAAGTAGGCGGCGAGGGCGACCGACATGGTGCCGAGGAAGGTGGCGTTGACGATGCGCCGGACCTCGTCGATGCGGCGCCCGATGAACCGGACGTTGTAGAGCCGCTGGCCCGACATGATCGCGATCCAGACCGGGATGGTGACCAGGCCGAGGGCCAGGAACCGCAGCCGCCCCGGGGCGCCGGGGTCGCCGCCCTCGATCGTGGCCGCCGGCCCGACGAACGCGCTGAGCGCGAGCGAGACGATCACGGTGGCCATGTCGACGAGGCCCATGACCAGCTTCGGGTCGATCCGGCGGCGCCGCCGGGCGCGGGCCGCGATGCCCCGGGGCGTCGTGTCGACGGTGGTGTCGACGGCCGCGCCGGCCTGCGTCTCGGCCTGTACGAGCGTCACCTGGCCCCGGACCTCCTCGTCGTCCCGTCCGCCACAGAGAGTAGTGCCTCGGGCGCCCAAAAGCACGGAGCGGAGCCGCGGCCAGGTTCCTGTCGGCGGTGAGCCGACCACCATGAGCGGTGGCCGGCCGGGCGGTCAGGTGCCGTAGGCGGCGACGGCGGCGGCCCGACGGCTGCTCTCGGCGTCGTTGTTGATCACCGCGCCGAGCACGTTGGCGCCGGCCAGCCGCAGCTCCTGGAGCGCCTCGCCGGCCTGGGCGACGGTGGCCTTCGTCGGCGACACGACCAGCAGGGTGGCATCGACCTTCCTCGCCAGCACCAGGGCGTCGGCGGCGGCCAGCACCGGCGGGGTGTCGAAGATGACCAGGTGGTAGCCCTCGGCCAACGCCGGGATGGCGTCGGTCATCATCTCCGAGCCGAGCAGGTCGGTCGGGCTCAGCTCGTCGGAGCCGGGGAGGATGTAGGTCAGGTCGCCCAGCCGGTGCTCGACCAGGTCGAGCGTCGTCTCCCGCCGCAGCAGGTCGGTCAGGCCCGGGGCCGTCGGCGGGGCGTTCTCGATCATCCGCTCGAACCCGGTGTTGCGCAGGTCGGCCCCGACCAGCAGGACCCGCCGGCCCCCCTGGGCCACGGCGACGGCCAGGTTGGCGGCGACGGTCGACTTGCCCTCGTCGGCCACCGAGCTGGTGACCATCAGCGTGTGGGGGCCGTCGCCGCCGAGGGCCAGCAGCACGGACGTCCGGAGCCGGCGGAAGGCGTCGGACTCCGCCCCCTTCGGCGCCGTCGCGGTGACGAGGGCCTTGGCCGGGTCGGCCAACGCCCGGCTGAACACCGGGATGCTGCCGAGGGGCTGGACCCCGAGGGCCTGCTGGAGGTCGGCGGCGCCCCGGACCCGGGTGTCGAGCCGATCGAGGACGAACGCCGCGGCCAGGCCGAGGGCCAGCCCGGCGGCGAGCGCGGCGGCCACGGTGCGGCCCTGACCGGTGGCCCGGGGCTGGCGGGGCAGCCGGGCCGGGGTGATGATCGTGCCGCCGTCGATGGCCTGGCTGTCGGCCTCGGCCTGCGACTGGCTCAGCGCCGAGCGGGTGGAGGCCAGGTCGTCGCGGGCGTCCTCGGCCGCCCGCTGCTCCCGGCTGCCGTCCTCGGCCTCGGCGATGATGCGGTCCTGCTCGGCGATCCCCTCCTCCAGGGCGTCGAT
>CAYQGF010000039.1:0-12353 GCA_964416885.1 uncultured Iamiaceae bacterium | reverse complement strand
GGCGACGGCGACGCCGACGACGACGAAGCGGCGGCGGATGATGCCCAGGTAGTCCCCGAGCTCGACCGCCGACGGGTCGGTGCCCGGGCGGATGGGTGCGGTCATCGTGCTGTCCTCCTCAGGACCTGGTCGACCCCGAGGCGGTCGGGGCTGGTGACGACGCCGGCCACGAGGACGGCGCCGCCGAGGGCGAGCCCGACGGCGAGGCCGACGGGGGTGGGGCCGAGCAGCGCTCGGGCCGCCAGCAGGCCGGTCGCGACGCCGGCGCAGAGGGCGAGCACCCGCAGGGTGCGGGGGCCGAAGGGGTGGACGCCGAGGCTGCGGTACATCTGCACGAGGGGCAGGCCGTTGGCGACGGTGAGGCTGATGGCCCACGCCACCGCGGCGCCGCGGATGCCCCAGTGGGGGATGAGGGCCAGGTTGGCGCCGACGTTGGCCACCAGGGCCACGCCGGTGTTGATCAGGCTCTGGCGGCTCCGCCCGGCCATCAGCAGGAGCATGTCGATCGGCCCGGTCACCGACGCGCCCAGGAAGCCGAGCCCGGTGATGACGATCACCGCCGCCCCCGGGCCGAACCCGTCGCCGAAGGCGCCGAGCAGGAAGGGGGCGAAGACCATGGCGGCGAGGTAGGGCGGCCAGGCCAGCAGCACCATCAGGGCCGAGGCGTCCTGGAAGAGCGGCTTGGCCGCCTCGGGCCGCTCGGCCATCACCCGGGCGATCTGCGGGGCGAAGGCGGTCGTCACCGCGTTCCCGGCGATGTTGCCCACGATCAACCAGCGGATGGCGGCGCTGTAGACCCCGACCGCCGAGGTCCCGTCCAGGGCCCCGAGGAGCAGGCTGTCGACCCAGGTGATCGTGAGGGCGAACACCCCGGCGAACGAGCGGGGCAGGGCGAAGGCCCAGAAGCGCCGGGCCAGCTCGCCGGTCGGCAGCGGGGCCGGGACCTCGGCGGCCGGACGGGCGCGCAGCCGGCGCTCGGCCCGGCGCAGCAGCACCGTCGTCCAAAGGGCGGTGGGCACCAGGGCCAGGGCGTAGGGGCCGGCCCAGGCCAGGCCGATCAGGGTGGCGCCGCCGGTGGCGGTGGCCCCGAGCACCAACAGCGGGACGAGGGTCGAGCGGCCGATGCGCTCGACGGCGACGCTGGGGACCATCGTGCCGAAGCCGCGGCTCGCCCCGTCGAGGGCCTGGTAGACGGTGGCGATCGGGATGAACGGCGCCAGCACCCGCAGGTAGGTGGTCAGCAGCTCGTGGTGGCTGCCGGAGGTCAGCAGGCGGCCGAGGGGCCCGGCGAGCAGGTACAGGGCCAGGCCCGCCAGGGTGGACAGCACCAGGGCGGGGACGAGGGCCACCCGGTACAGGTGGCCGATCTCGTCGGCCCGACCACGGCTGAGGAAGCGGCTGATGAAGCGGACCAGGCCGACGTCGGTGCCGGCCATCGCCGACCGGGAGACGATGCTGAACACCGCGATCGCCTCCAGCACGGCGCCGGCGCCGGCGGTGCCGAGCTGGCGGGTCACCACCACGATCAGGGCGAAGCCGCTGATCCCGTAGACGATCGAGCCGACCAGGTTGACGAGGCTGCCGCGCGCCACCGCGGCGCCGCCGACGTCGACGGCGTCGGCGACCTCGGTGCGGTCGACGTCGGGTTCGGTCACGGTCACGGCCCGTCCCCGGTCGCGGGCGTGGTTGCGGGCGCGGCCGCGTCGATGGCCGGCACGGGGGCCAGCCACGGCGGCGGGGCGGGGAGGTTCTCGGCCAGCCAGGCGTCGGAGCGGGCCGTGAGGGCGCGGATCCGCTCGGCGTGCTCGGCCGGGATGGTGCCCGCGCTCCGCGGGTTCCACCGGCCCGGCTCGACCGGGCGTCGGCCGACGCCCAGGAAGTCGTGGAGCACGTCGAAGGTCGGGCCCGGTCGCCGCTCCAGGTCCTCGGTGTAGAGGACGAGGACCCGGTCGCGCCCGACCGCGGCCCACAGCCGCTGCACCTGCTCGGCGTAGCGGCCCCGGGCCACGTAGGACTGGTGCTGGTGGGCGAGGTGGTGACCGGGCCGGCCGGCCAGGACCTCCTCGGCCCGGTCGAGGCGGACCTCCTCGGCGTCGAGGGCGGCCCCGAAGTCGGCGAGCGGCTCCCAGCCCCGGGCCCGCTCGTGGTGGAACTGCGACCAGGCCCGGGTGACCGGGTCGCGGAGGATCATCACCAGCCGCACCTCGGGCAGGTGGTCGGCGATGCGCGCCGGCACGAAGGGGTGGAAGCCGTAGTAGGGCGCGGCCTCGCCCACGACGACCGGGGCGCCGAGGCGGCGGGCGTCGCGCTCGACCGCCGAGCGCAGCGGGAACCCGGCCCGGTACCAGGCCGGCGAGCGCTGGTACTGGACGTCGAACCAGTGGACGCTCTTGGTCATCAGCGGGAAGCGGACCTGGGGGTGGGCGGCCAGCGACCGGTACAGCGTGGTCGTGCCCGACCGCTGGGCGCCGACGACGAGGAAGTCGGGCGAGCTCCGCCACGGCGCCGTCGGCATCGACACCACCTGCCGGCCCCGGACCGTGGCCTGGAAGAGCCGGAAGCGGGCCATGTCGGACAGGAGGGACGTCGGGGACCTCATCGGGGGGCCTTTCCGGGGTCGGTGGTCGAGGCGACGGTGGCGTCGAGCGCGGCGGCCACGGCGGCGGCGCGGGCGGGGGGTGCGCCGTGGTGGGCGTCCGCGGCGTGGCGGGCGCGGAGGGTGGCGGCGTAGGCCCGCGCCACCAGCGGGACCTCGTCGGGCGCCCACCCGAGGGCCTCGAGGGTGGCCCGCTCGGCCTCGGCCGCGGCGGGGAGGGCCTCGGCGACCGGCCGGCCCTCGCCGAGCACGGCGACCTGGAAGCGGTTGTGGACCAGGTCGAGACCGAGGGGCACCGACGGCGCGGAGCGCTCCCAGTCCCAGACGACCAGGGTGTCGCCCTCCCACGTGGCGTTCCACGGCGCCAGGTCGCCGTGCCAGCGGCCGAAGGACCAGTGGCGGTCCTCCACCGCCGGGCGCAGCGCCGCCAGGTGGCGGGCGACGGCCCCGTCGGGGTCGGGGGTCGCCTCCAGCGTCTGCCACCACGGGCTGGTCGTGACTGGGTGGGACGCGGTGGGCCCGGCGATGGCCCGGACCACCGCCGGGGTCAGGGCCAGGGGGCCGGTCCCCTCGCGGAGCGGGAGGTGGCCCAGGGCGACGAAGCGGTGCCCCTGCCACGTCCCGGCTGCGAGCACCGGCGGCGTGCGGAGGGTCGGGGCCCGGCCGGCCACCTCGGCCAGCGCATCGGTCTCGTGGGCGACGAGGGCGTCGGTGTGGTCGTCGACACCGAGCTTCACCCAGGCCACCGTCGTGCCGTCGCGGTCGATCGCCTGGAGCACCGGCTTGCGGTTCGGGCGCGGCGCGCCCAGCGCCACGGCCAGGTCGAGGTCGGGGCGGTGGAGCAGGGTGGCGAGGTGGCGTCGCAGGCTCGGCGCCTCGACGCTGCCGTCGGGGACGTCGAGACGATCGCCGACCAGCCGGCCGGCCCCGGTCGCCAGGGCGACCCGGAGCGCGAGGCGCGCCGCGGCCGCTCCGGCCCCGACGCCGGGGCGGAGGTGGACGGCCCGGGCCTGGGGGCCGGCGACGGGCACCACGTAGCGGGGCCGCTCCCGACCGGGGAGCACCGTGTACCGCCGGCTCGGTCCCTCGGCCCCCGCCCGCCCGGCCGGGGCGAGCAGGGCGGCCACGGCCGCGCTGGCGTGCTCGTCGGAGCGGAGCGCGGTCATGCCGCGGCCCCGGCCAGCTCGCCCCGTTGCACGGGGTCGGTGGAGGTCGCGGCCCGGTAGCCGAGGGCGGCGACGATGAAGACGATGTGCAGCGACGTGGGGACCATGTCGTAGACGAACATCTGGACCGCGCCGACGATGAGCGTCACGTGGCACCAGAAGGTGGTCGGCGGCCCGGCGCGGGTCTCCCAGATCCACCGCCACCAGGTGGCGAGGAACAGGCCCAGCCCCAGGAAGCCGGTGCTGACCATCACGTTCCACAGCAGGCCCTGGGTACCGATCAAGGGCACGATCTTGTTGCCCTGGTAGGGCTGGGGCCGGCCGACTCCCAGGATCGGGTTGTCGGCGGTCAACCGGAGCGCCTCGCCGTAGAGCATGCTGCGCCCGCTCGAGCTGTGGTCGTTCTCGGCCCGCCCCTCGACGATCCCCCCGACGGGCGTGAAGGCGATCAGCAGCAGCCCGACCGTCAGCAGCGCGACGAGGGCGCGTCGGGCCAGCCGGGCGATCTCGCCGGTGCGGCTGGAGCCGTACACCAGGGCGATGCCCAGGCTCAGCCACATGCCGCGGTTGAGCGACAGGAAGACCGGGACGAGCGCCACGAGCAACAACAGGTAGGCCCACGACCGGCGCCGGGGGTCGCGGGCCTGGAGCCAGGCGTGGAAGAAGAACGGCAGGAGCAGGGAGAACGTCGAGCCCCAGTCGTTGGCGTACAGGAAGGGGGCCTTGGGGCGGCCCAGCGGGTACCCGAGGACGGTCTGGATCTGCGAGAACTCGGGTCGCACCAGCACCCGCACGAACTCGTCGGTCGCCAGGGCCTGGGGCAGCAGGTGCTCGGTGAGGCTGGGGATGCTGCCCGCCGGGACGAGCACGCCGAGCCAGCCGCCGACCACGGTCGTGATCCAGAGGCCGGCCAGCAGGCGGACCAGGTGTTGCGGCGCGATCTCGTCGTCGTCGGCGCCGCAGATCGCCAGGAAGTAGATGGTGCACGACGCGTACTGGGCGAGCCGGAACAGCCAGCCGAGCGGGGGGGCGCCGCTGTCGAACGCACTGGCCGAGAGGACCACGACGACGAGGAACAGCGCCCAGGTGCCGAAGCCCCGGGGCACGGTGATGGCGCGGCGGCGGGCGACGAGGCGGATGCCCAGCGGCACCGCGCAGATCATCCACATCAGGGCGCCGAGGCCGAGCGCCCACCAGAGCGGGAACCCGGCGATGCACAGCGTGATGGGCCAGTGCGCGGGGAGCTGGCGCAGGCGCGCCCGCCCCAGGACGGGTCGGCTCGGGCCGATCGGCCCGGCGACGGGCGATCGGTGGCGCGGTGCGAGCGCGCCGACGACCGCCATTCAGATGCCCCGTCCGCCCGCCTGTAGCGCCCGCAGGACCCACTCCGAGCGCACCAGGCCCGAGGCCACGCCCAGGGCCAGGTAGGCGCGGGGCTCGCGCCAGCTCCGGCGCAGGGCGCGCCGCGCCCGCTCCCAGGCCCCTCGACGGTCGCCCATCGACGCCAGCGCGAACGCCTGCTGGCCCTCGATGCGGGCCAGTCCGGCGGGCACGGTGGCCAGGTCGGGGTGGGCCTCGACGAGGTGGTCGAGGGCTTCGACGATGGTGCGCCACCGCTCGGCGAAGAACGACGAGCGGTGCCAGAACACCTTGGTGAGCGGCAGGGTCACGGCCGCGATGTCGGCTCGCCGGGCCGCTCGCAGCAGGAGGTCGTAGTCCTCGGCGTAGCTCCCGGGCAGGTCCTCGTCGACCAGGCCGATGCCCTCGACGAGGGCGGTGCGTCGGAACACGAAGGTGGAGGGGTGGGCCTCCGAGACCCGGGACCGGAGGAGGTCGCGGTGGGTGATGCGGTCGTGGTCGAGGACGCGGGTCGACACCCGGCCCTTGGCGTCGACCAGCACCCCGGCCGTGACGACCTCGACCTCCGGGTGGGCGTCGAGCACCGCGACCTGGGCGTCGAGCTTGCCCGGGAGCCACAGGTCGTCGTCGTCGCAGAAGGCGACCAGGTCGGCCTCGGCCGCGAGGATCCCGGTGTTGCGCGCCCCGGCCAGCCCCGGGACGCGGGTGTTGGCCAGGACGCGCACGCGTCGGCCGCCGCCAGCGGGGCCGGTGCCCGTCTGCTCCAGGTCCGGCTCGGGCTCGCTCTGGTCGAACACCGCGAGGACCTCGATCGAGCCCGGGTACCGCTGGTCGAGCACGGCGGCGACGGCCCGGCGGAGCAGCTCCGGGCGGTCCCGGGTGGCGATGACGACGGCCACCGACGGTCGTGGCGTGGCGCGGGGGTCGTCCGAGCGGGCCGGGTCGTCCGGGCGGTCCGGGCGCGGGTCGTCAGCGGGGGGCATCCTGACCCATCGGTCGCTCGGGCCCCAACGTGTAGCCGTAGGCCGCGAGCAGGGGGGCCGTCAGCGCCGTGACGATGCGTCGGTCCCGGCCGGGGAGTGACCGGCGCCACGCGTCGTCGTGGCGGAGCGGGATGGTGCCGGTGCGGAACCGCATCGGGTTGCCCGCGACCGAGTGCGACGGGCCGAGGCGGGCGCCCTCGGGGGTGAGGAAGTCGTCCCAGCCGTCGTCCAGGGCCAGCCCGGTGGGAGCCAGGATGCGGCGCAGGTGGCGGGCCGGGTCGGCCAGGAGGTCCTCGTAGCGCAGCCCGACCACCCTGGCCCCGGTCACGCGGAGCGAGCCGAGGGCGACGTTGAAGGCGTCCCACCACGCCGCCGCGGAGGGCGGCGAGTAGGTCGGCATCGGCGTGCCGTCGGCGGTCTCGGGCCGGGTGACCTCCTTGGTCCAGGAGTAGGCGACTCCACGGCTGTCGCGCACGAGGTGCACGAAGGTGACCTCGATCGAGGGCAGGTGGCGCAGGGCGAAGGCCGTCGAGGCGTGCTTCGAGGAGTCGACGAGCACCGGGGCGGCGGCGACCTCGGCGGCGGCGCGGTACAGCGTCTCCAGCCGGGCGACGTGCTCGCCCAGGTCGCGGCGGAACGCGCTCCCGACCGGCACGGCCAGCCGGGGGAGGTGGCGGTTGCGGTCGACCCGCTGCTGCTGGTCGGCCCATCCCTGGCCGTCGGCGTGGTCCCACCCGCCGAAGGCCCGCTCGCCGACGGGGCCCCAGAACGGACAGGAGGCGAGTGGCTCGCCGCACCCGCAGGTCTCCCCGCCGAGCAGGCCCCGCGCCGGCAGGTGGACGACCTCGCCCAGGGTCGCCACGCCGGGCACCGCGCCGAGGAGCCGCTCCAACAGCGTGCTCCCGCTCCGCGCCGAGCCCCCGATGTAGAGCAGGCGGGGCCGACCCGGGCTCGGCCCGGTCATCGGGCCTCCGACCACGACGAAGCCCGGGCTCGATCGCCCGGACGGGCATCGCTGCCCGGCGCAGCCGCTGGGGGTCTGGGGGTCTCCCCCAGGGAGGGCCGGCCGGAGGTGAGGAACGAGGCGGAGGCCGGCGAGAACGGCCCGAGCGCAGCGAGGCCCCCCAGTTCGGACCGAACGGAGCGAGCTCGTATCCGGCCCGCGTCGGCGGACATGAGCGAGTGAGGCCGAGCCCTCATCGAGTGAGGCCGAGAGCTCATCTCGTGAGGACGCCGTCGACGAGGTCGCCGAAGAGCTGGACGGCCGGGGGGACGGTGCCGGGGTCGGCGGTGACGGCGTAGCGGTCGGGGTCGACGAGGGCGGCGTCGAGGTGGCTCGCCAGCTCGGCCTCGGTGGTGACGCACAGGGCGATGCTCCGGTCGTCCATCCATCGGCCGAAGGTGACCTGGTGGTCGTCGACGACCTCGCCCAGGTGGGCCCGCCGGGGGACGACGACCGGCAGGCGCCCCGCGGTGCGGGCGTCGAGCACCGTGCCGGGGCCGGAGTGGCCCACCGCGATGCGGGCCTCGGCCATCAGGGCGGGGATGTCCGCCGGGTCGAGCAGGGCGTGGCCCTCGGCGTGGCGGGGCGGGGGGGCGGTGCCGTGCTGGACGACGCAGCGCACCTCGGGGTGGGCCGCGGCCCACGTGTCGACCCACTCGACGAGGCGGGCGAAGGGGTGGTGGTCGGTGCCGAGCGTGACGACCACGTGCAGCGGCCGGTCGCCGTCGCCGGTCACAGGAGCGGGCCGATCACGACGCTGCCGGGGTAGTGGCGCTGCTGCTCGGGCCACTGGACGCAGAAGAGGTCCGTCACCGGGCGGCACATCCGCCCGGTCAGGGTGGGGCTGTCGACGCGGTCGAAGACCTCCAGGTACACGGTGGCGATGCCCCGCCGTCGGGCGAGCCAGAAGAACGGCACGGCGACGCCCGCGCCGTCGCTGACGACGACGTCGGGCCGCTCGTCGCGGAGCACCCGGTGGGCCAGCCGCAGGTTGCGGAGCAGGTTCGGGATGTTCCGGGTGGTGGGGTGGTGGGCCCAGACGGTCCGCTCCCCGGCCAGGTGCGAGCGGGCGTCGGCCTTGTCGAAGGTGACCCACGTGCGGTCGTGGCCCTCCCACCACGGGCGGAGGCGCAGCAACTGGGTCAGGTGGCCACCGGTCGAGCACACGAGCAACACCCTCGTGCGCTCCCGGTCTCCTCCGCCTGCGTCCACCGGGCCGACTGTACCGGCCACCCCAGAACGGTCCTCGATGGCACCGATCCGGGGGACGGCCAATAGGTTCGACGGCCGTGATCCGCCTCGATGCCGCCACCGTGCTGCTCCAGTGGGCGACCGGTGGCCTCGCCTTCTGCTGGGTCACGACCCGGCGTCGGGAGGTCGGGCTCGGCTACGGCTGGATGCTGCGGATCACCTACGGGCTGATGGCGCTCCTCGCCGCCTTCATCGGGTTCCGGGTCGGTGTGGTGTGGGGCCGCGACCTGGCCGCGGTGGGGGTCGCGGTCGCGGCGGCGGTGGCGCTGGCGGTGTCGGTGCAGCGCCGGGCCGCCGGCGTGGCGGGGCAGCGGGAGGTGGTCGAGCGCCGTTCGGCCCGGGTCGCGGCGATGACCGGGATCGACCGCGACGAGCAACGCTTCGACAAGGACGCCGCCGAGTTCCCCCCGGTGCTCGACCTCGTCGCACCGGCGATCGGCCTGGTCGGGCTGGTCGTCGCCGGCATCGACGCCGGGTCGCCGGCGTGGCTGGCCGTCGCCCGCACCGTGGTGGGCGCCCTCCTGCTCGGGGCGATCAGCGACGCCATGCTCCTGGGCCACTGGTACCTGGTGCAGCCCGGCCTGGCCCGGGGCCCGCTCCTGGAGATGGTGCGGCTCACCGCCTGGGTGTGGCCGGTGCACGTGGCGCTGATGCTGGTGCCCACTGGGATGGTGTCGGTGCTGAACGGCACGATCGACGACGGCTACGGCGGCATCCTCGGCTGGATGTGGGTGACCTGTGCGATCACCACCATCGGGCTGCTGATCGTCACCCGCGCCGCGCTGAAGGAGCGGCAGTACAGCGCCGTCATGGCCGCGACGGGCCTGCTCTACCTGGCGATCCTCACCGCCTTCGGCACCGACCTCGTCGCCCGCGCCGTCCTGTCGTGACGGCCGGTCCGAGCCGTCGACCCCCGAACTTTGAGCGGAAAAGACCGCCCCGCGGAACAGATCACTCAAAGTTCGCGGTGATAGCGAGGGTGCGCCCCCGAGGCGGCCCTAGGCTCGGCCGCCGTGGACGGTGAGAGCAGCGGGATCGACCCGGCCCGGCTGGTGTTCGTCGGCGGGCTCCACCGGAGCGGCACGACACCGCTCGGCCGCATCCTGGCCTCCCACCCGGACGTGTCGGGCTTCGAGGGCACCGGGGCCACCGAGGACGAGGGCCAGCACCTCCAGGACGTCTACCCGCCGGCGTCGACCTACGGGGGGCCCGGCCGCTTCGGCCGCGACCCACGGGCCCACCTGGTCGAGCCGCCCGAGGCCGAGCGGGCCGACCTGCGCCGGCGGCTCCTCGCCGCGTGGGCGCCGCACTGGGACACCGAGGCCCCGCTGCTGGTCGAGAAGTCGCCTCCCAACATGGTGATGGGGCGCTACCTGGCCGCGCTCTTCCCCGGCTCCGCCCTGATCGCCATCGTCCGGCACCCGATCGTGGTCGCCCTCTCGACCCAGAAGTGGCGGCGCCGGACGCCTTTCCCCCGGCTGGTGGAGCACTGGTTCGCGGCCCACGACATCCTCCGCGCCGATGCGCCGGCGCTAGGCCGGCTGCTGGTCATCCGCTACGAGGACCTCATCGCCAAGCCGCAGGCCACGCTCGCCGTGGTCGGTGACTTCCTCGGCCTCGACGAGCCCCCGGGCTCGACCCTGGTCGACGGCAGTCGCTCCGACCCCTACGTGGAGATGTGGCGGCGGATGGCGGAGGGCAACCCGCTCCAGCGGCGGACCCGACGACGTGTCGTCGAGCGGTTCGCGGCCGCGGCCGACGCCTACGGCTACGACCTCGAGGCCCTCGCCCCGGCCCGGCCCTGGCGCTACGACAGCCGCGACGGCGCCGCCGGCTGGTAGCCGTCGCCGGCGGGGAAGCGGAGCGTGGCCCGGAGGGCCCGGTGGTCGGTGGCGGGGAGGTCGATCCGCTCCAGGGCCAGCACCTCGGTGTCGGGCCGGACCACCACGTGGTCGAGGGTCAGCACCGGCGGCGGGGACCAGCGCAGGGCGAGGGAGTCGACGGGCCAGGTCGGGTACCAGCGGTGGCCCAGGACGGCGCTGGCGTCGACCAGGTCGTGACGGGCCAGGGCCTGGCGGAAGGCCCGGTGGCCGCCGGTGGCGTTCCAGTCGCCGCCGAGCACGACCGGCCCGTCGACCTCGTCGGCCACGGCCGCGCTGGTGGCGATGGTCGAGCGCCAGACGGGGAGGTCGCGGTCGAACACCGGCGCCTGCGTGTGCACCGGCACCATCCGGACCACGGTGCCGGTCACGTCGACGTCGACGACCTGGCCGTCGCGTCCGCCCAGCGACCGGCGCTCGACGCCGACGATCGGATGGCGGGACGCCACCAGGCTCCCGAAGAAGCCGGTCGAGGGGTCGTCGGCCCGATGGGGCCAGCGCTCCTCCAGGCCGGCGGCGAGGAGGGCCTCCTCGGTCGCGGGGGAGTGCTCGCAGAGCAGGAGCACCTCGGCGTCGACGGCGACGATCGCCTCGGCCAGGGCCCGGGGGTCGCGCCGTCCCAGCTCCAGGTTGGCGGCCAGCACGCACAGCTCCGTGCCCGTCGGCGCCGCCGGCCCCCGGGGTGGGACGCGGGGCAGCAGGGGGAGGAACGACTCGACGGCCAGGCCCCACCGCCGGGCCGTGGTCGCCCACGAGTGGCGGCCGATCCGGGTCGGGTCGTCGTCGGTGACGACCGGGTGGTGCACCGGGCTCACTGGTGCGGGCTCATCGGTGCGGGGGTCAGCGGACGACGAAGTACTTGGCCGCGGGGTGGTGCAGGACGATGGCCGAGGTGCTCTGCTCGGGCTGGTACTGGAAGCCGGTGTCCTCGTTGACCTCGATGCCGATGCGGGCGGCGTCGAGCAGCTCAGCCACCCGTTGGTTGTCCTCCAGGTCCGGGCAGGCCGGGTAGCCCCACGAGTAGCGGCCGCCCCGGTACTGCTGGCGGAACAGCCCGGTGAGGGTCGGCCCGTCCTCGGTGGCGAAGCCCCACTCCTCCCGGATGCGGCGGTGCCACAGCTCGCACAGGGCCTCGGCCATCTCGACGCCGAGCCCGTGGAGCAGCAGGTAGTCCTGGTACTTGTCGGCCGCGAACAGCTCGGCGGTGCGCTCGGAGACCGCCGCGCCCATGGTCACGATCTGGAAGGCGACGTAGTCGAGCTCGTCCCCGTCGATCGGCTTGAGCAGGTCGCTGATGCACTGGTACGGCTCGACCCGGGAGCGGGGGAACCGGAACCGGGTGACCTCGCCGTCGCGGCTCTCGTCGCGCCAGACGACGATGTCCTGGCCGTCGCTGTTGGCCGGGAAGTAGCCGTAGACGACCGCCGGGTTGAGCAGGCCCTCGGTGACCGCCTGGGCCAATTGGGCGCGCAGCATCGGCCGCAGCCGCTCGTTGAACTCCTCGTGGGTCTCCTTGGCCCCGTCGGCCTTCGCCTCGGGCCGGTACTGCCACTGGTTGCGGAAGATCGCGGTCTCGTTGATGTAGCCGGCGATGTCGTCGATGGCGATGCCCTTGACCACCTTGGAACCGGTGAAGGGCGGCACGAAGACCTCGTTGTCGGCGTCGAGGCCGACCCAGCGGTCGGGGATGTCGGCGTCGTCGAGCTCGCCGGCGTCGCGCCCGCCGAAGCGCCCGGCCAGCTGGACCTCGGACTCCGACGGCACCACGCCCCACTCGGGGTCGTCGGCGTCGGGGTTGCGGCGGATCTCGCCCAGCCGGTCCATGACGTGGAGGCCCTCGAAGGCGTCCTTGCCGTAGAACAGCCGGCCGCCGTAGACGTTGCGGAGGTCGCGCTCGACGTAGGTGCGGGTCAGGGCGGCGCCGCCGAGCAGCACCGGCAGGTCGAGGTCGCGGGTGTTCAGCTCCTCCAGGTTGTCGCGCATGATCAGCGTCGACTTCACCAGCAGGCCGCTCATCCCGATGGCGTCGGCCTCGACCTCCAGGGCCTTCTCGATCATGTCGGAGATCCCGACCTTGATGCCGAGGTTGACGACCTCGTAGCCGTTGTTGGTGAG
>CAYQGF010000038.1:0-16542 GCA_964416885.1 uncultured Iamiaceae bacterium | reverse complement strand
GTCCTCGGTGAGGTGGTAGCCCTCCTCGGGCGTCGCGGGCGGGTCGATCGACGTCGTGTCCTGGAACAGGGACGGCACGTACTGGTTGGTCTCGCCCGCGATGAACCCGTAGAAGTGGTCGAAACCCGAGTTCGTCGGCCACCGATCGAAAGGTCCGGCCGGGCTCGTCTCCCACGGCGGCACCTCGTGGCACTTGCCGAACTGGGCCGTGGTGTAGCCGTTCAGCCGCAGCGTCTCCGGGAGCGTCGCCATCGAGTTGGGCCGGACGCCGTTGTACCCCGGCGCCCCGGTCGCCATCTCGGTGATGTTCCCCATGCCGACCGAGTGGTGGTTGCGGCCCGACAGCAGCGCGGCGCGCGTCGGCGCACAGAGCGCCGTCGTGTGGAACCGGGTGTAGCGCAGGCCGCTGACCGCAAGCCGCTCGGCCGTGGGCATGTTCACCGGTCCACCGAACACCGACGAGGCCCCGAAGCCGACGTCGTCGATCAGAGCGATGATGACGTTCGGCGCCCCGGCCGGCGGGGTGAGCCGGGGGATGGAAGGAGCGACGTAGTCGGGATCCTTGGCGTCGTAGCTCGTGTAGCCCACCGCCGGCCGGTCCGGGATCGGCAGGATCGATCGGCTGTCGTCGGCTCGGCGCGTCATGAGGTCACAGGCAACCTCCGCCACCACAATGCGACATCATCCGTCGCGGGTGATTTCTCCCACGGCTGCGCCAGGGACACTCATCGCTCCCCATAGGAGGCGGTGCTCGATGACCAACGCACGAGGTACGGCGGTCTCGCCCGACATGGTCGTGATCCGCGGCAACAGGTTCACGATGGGCTCCGCCGACTTCTATCCGGACGAGGCGCCGCCCTACGAGTCGGCGGTGGCCACGTTCGAGATCGGGCGCGCTCCGGTGACCAACGCTGAGTTCGCCCACTTCGTCACCGCGACCGGATACGTGACGACCGCAGAGCGGGAGCTCGACCCAGCCGAGTTCCCTCACCTCGACACCGCCGCACGAGCACCCGGGTCCCTGGTCTTCGAGCCCACCGCCGGCCCGGTCGACCTGAGCGACTGGCATCAGTGGTGGCGGTGGGCGCCGGGAGCGTGTTGGCGCCATCCTTCCGGGCCCGGGAGCGACATCGTCGGCAAGGCCCTTCACCCAGTGGTCCAGGTGACCTATGTCGACGCGGTCGCCTACACGAAGTGGGCAGGGTGCCGGCTGCCGACCGAGGCCGAGCACGAGTACGCCGCGCAGGGCGGACACGGTGAGACGCCAGATCGACGCCCCTATGCGTGGGGGCGCGAGCGGGACCCCGATGGTGAGGTCGTCGCCAACACCTGGCACGGTCGCTTCCCGTACGAGAACCTCGGCGCCCTCGGTTGGAAGGGCACGTCGCCGGCCGGTGCCTTCCCGCCCAACCCGTACGGCGTCTACGACCTGATCGGCAACGTCTGGGAGTGGACCAGCGACCACTACGTCGCCGATCGCCGATCGCTGGTCGGTCGGCCACCGTCGGGCCCGAACGCGGGCGGACCGGACGGGAGCTGTTGCGCTCCGAGTGCCATCGAGCTGGCCGTCCGGAGCAGCGAGCCGGGGTCGGCCGTCCCCCGGCGAGCGATCAAGGGAGGTTCACACCTGTGCGCCCCCGAGTACTGCGAGCGCTACCGGCCAGCGGCGCGATCGGCCCAGGCGGAAGACTCGTCCACCTCCCACATCGGGTTCCGATGTGCACGAGACGCGGCCTGACCCAGGCGCGCCACGGCGGGCCGGGAGGTGCCAGCTCGGACCCGCGAGGGGATGAGATCCGACGTCGCCCGCGCCCGGCAGCCCCGGCCGCGCCCGCACGCCTGCGACCCGGCGTCAGCGGGCGGCTCGGATCGCCTCGCGCCGGTTGGTGACGCCGAGCTTGCGGTAGATGGAGCGCTGGTGGGTCTTGAGGGTGTTGATCGATACGTACAGCGCCGCGGCCATCTCGGCGGCGGTCATCGTGGTGCGCATCAGGCCGAGCACCTCCTGCTCGCGCCGCGTCAGCTCGTCGTTGTAGCCGCGGCGGTCCGGGCGCTCCATCGCTCTTGGTGCGAGGCGCTCGACGATGAACCCCTCGTGCCGCGTCCCCCACGAGGCGTGCGCGACGAGCAAGGCGCGGAGCATCGGCTCGTCGTCGCTGAACGGCCGGACCACCGACTCGGGCACGGCGACGTCGAGGCTCGCCTCGAGCAGTCGGTGAGCATCGGCGTCGCCACGCTCGTGGGCGAGGAGCGCTCGGGTCACGAGGATGCTGGCGGAGAGGTACGGGGCGGTGGCGGACGGCTCGATCGCGTCGAGGAGGGCCTCGCTCCGCTCGACGTCACCGCCACGACGCGTCACCTCAGCGGCCATGACTGCGCAGACCGGCACGTTGACGGCCGCCTCGACACGGTGCGCCAGGCCGAGTGCCTCCTCCATCCGGCCCCGCGCTTCGGCCAGCTTCATTCGAGCGATCGCCTCGTAGACGGGCCACGGCACACCGTGCTGGGTGACGCTGCTCACCCCCTGGAGACCACGCTCGGCCTCGATCATCGCCTGCGGCTCGCGCCCGAGGCTTGCCACGAACGCGAGGTACACGCGAGCGAGCGCGGCATACGTCGCGTCGCCGCCGTCCACGTCGATCGCCCGACGGAACGCGACGGTCGCCGCATCGAGGTCGTCACGCCAGTACGCGAGGAAACCCACCGCCATCGGCTCGATGCCCCCGTCGTAGGGCAGGCGGCGCTGGTCGGTGCGCCCGCGGGCCGTCGCTCGACGGAAGGCCGCACCCGCGTGGAGCTCGTCGGCTTCGCGGAAGCGCCCGCCGTAGGCGAGTGCCAGGCCGAGGTTGGACCGCGCCCGTTCGGCGACCTCGTGCTCGCCGACCGCCTCGCACTCACGCTCCGCGGCACGCAGGAGCTCGATCGCACTCGCCGTGTCGCGACGCAGCCGCATCTCGGCCCAACCCGCGAGGAACAGACCGCACGCATAGGTGCGCGGCCCGAGCGCTCGAGTCCGAGCGAGCAGCCTCGTCACCTCGTCGACCGCCTCCATGAGCGCCACCGGATCGTTCGCCAGGAACAGCCGGGCCGCGGCGACGGTGAAGCGCTGCACGGCGACGGGGTCCTCGGCGTCGTGGCGACCCGATGCCACGGGGACGCCGCTCGGCTCACCCTCGAGTTGCGCCTTCGCCCTCGCGAACAAGAGGGCCGCGCCAGCACGATCACCTACTGCGTCGAGACAGCTCGCTCGAACGGCCAGGATCGCCGGATCCGTGCTCCATGGAGGGTCGAGCTGCGCGCACAAGCGCCCGAGAGCCGCGCCGTGCGCCCTGACGACTGGGCCGATCCAACCCGACGTGATGATCTCGGTCGCAAGCGCTGGGTCATCAGCCCTGCGGGCGTGGACGATCGCCTCGAGGGGGAACCGCTCTGCGAGCCCGTGGGCCGCCGCCCTGTTGAGGGCGGTGGCCCGCTCCGGTTGACGGCGCCGCAGCAACGCTCGGCAACTGTCGGCGAACACCTGGTGCCAGCGGTACATCGGCTCGTGGCCGAGGTCGTCGAAGCGGTCGAGGAAGAGCCCGCGCCGGACGCACTCATCGAGCATCAGGGAACTGTTCGGCAAGCCCGAGAGCTCCGTCGCGAGCGCAGCGTTCACCCGCGAGCAGGTGGTGGCGGCGAAGACGAAGTCGACCAGCTCAGGAGGGAGGCCGCCGAGCACTCGGTCGGCGACGTAGTCGGTGAGCAAGGAGGACTCCGCGATCCGAGTCGCCGAACCGGCCGTCTCCACTCCGGACGAGGTGCTCCACGCACCGTCGTCGCTCTCGCCGGCCTGGGCGTGGGCGATGAGCGCGAGGCGGACGGCGACCGGCCAGCCGGCGGTGGCATCCATGATGGCCTCCACGTCACGGTCCGTGAGCTCGGCGCCGGCGGCGGCCGCCGCCGCCACCACCTCGGCGCGGGTGAAGGCCAGCTGCCGCGCCCCGATCCGGTCGACGGCCCCGTGGAGCCGCGGGCCGCTGAGGGGGAGGTCGGCCTGTTCGGTGCCGACGAGGACCAGGTGGAGCTGCGGGATCGGGTGGTCGACCAACGCCCCCACCACGCTGGGCTCGAGCGCCTTGCCCGCCAGGTGGACATCGTCGATGACGAGGGCGACCGGATCGTCGATGCCGGAGAACGCCGCGGCGAGGGCGGCGTAGACGGAGGCCGCATCGCCGGGATCGACGCCGAGGTCTGCCAGCCACCGATCGTCGGCGACCCGCCCGGCCAGCGTCTGGAGCGCCGTGAACACACCGCGGGCGATCTGGGCCGGCTCGTCGTCGAAGCGGGTCAGCGTCAGCCAGGCGACCGGCATCTCGTGGCACGACGCCCATTGGCCGACCGCGGTCGACTTGCCGAACCCGGGTGGTGCCGTGACCTCGATGACTCGGTGCGAGGACGCCGCCCGCGTCAGCGCCGCCACCGCCCGCGAGCGCTCGACAACGGTCACCGGCAACGCAGGTGGCGTGACGAGGAACCACGGGGACGGCGTCCACACCGGCACGGCATCCGACCTCACCACGACGAGGCTACGGTCCGGATCCCGGGCGTTCGAGTTGCCGGCTCGCCGCCCCGGAAGGTCGTTCGACCGCGAGCGCGACCCCAACGTCGCGGCGACCCTGCGCCCCTCGTGGCCTGGATGAGGCCATCCCGGCACGGGGACGACCAGGGAACGAGCAGCAGCTCGAGGACCGGGCAACGACCGTGACGGGCAGCCGATCGGCGATGAACAGCGCGATGACGGGGCCGAGCGTCAGAGGGCCATGGTGGAGTCGGCCATCAAGGACGCTCCTCGGACGACGGCCGTTCGTGGGACTCGGCGACCGACAGTTCGAGGGCGAGCCACACGTCGTAGGGCAACGGCTCCAACACGGCCATCAGCTCGTGGCGGATCGCCTGCTCGTGGCGGAGGGTGAGGTCCCCCGGAGCGGTGGCGGCGATGTCGACGTAGAGCTTCGGCCCGAGCTTTGCCACCGACGCCTCGGGGTGACCGAGACCGTGGCGCGACGCGATGTCGGCGGCGGCCGCCAGCACCGGTTCGAGCACCGAAGCGTCCGGGGTGCCTTCGAGGAGCTCCACGCCAGTGGACCGGATCATTCTCAACGGCTCGCGCACCAAGAGGGTGCACGACACCAGCACCATGACCGGATCGACATAGGGCACGAGGCGATCCGTCCCGATGGCATCGACCAGAGCGAGCAGCGTGAACCCCACGATCACCCCGGCACCGCTCCAGGCCGCGAGCCTCCACGCGACGGTCTCTGCAACGATCACGTCGGATCGGGGCGCCCGGCCGATCCAGGTGGCGAACGCAGCTGACGCAGTGGTCACGATCACGCCGTAGGCGATCGCCCAGCCCGCGGCGACCGACGTGCCACCCGAGCGGATCGACAGGATCGCTTCGTAACTGGCGTAGAGCAACGTGGCGAGAAGGACCAGACCTTGGGCGCCGACAGCCAGCGGGGTCGCGCCCCCCAGGCCGAACGGGTAGCGCGAGCTCGGAGCTCGGCTCGCCAGGCTCGAGGCCCGGAGCAGCACGACCGACAACACGATCCCGATGAGCGCGTAGGCACCGTCGAGCAAGATCATCTGCGACCGCGTCGCGATGCCCCACGCGATGCCGAGCCCTCCCAGCACCGCCGCTGCCGCGATCGACGCCAGCAGGTAGCGCCGCTCGAGATCGACGTCGGGCGGCGTCACGCCGACAACCGATGGCGGGATCGATGCGCTGGCGGCCTCGCGGCGCGGCAGATGCCGCCAGCAGGATGACGGTGCTGGCGACCGCGTTGGCCGCGAACGCCCCGGACCTCGATCGCGGCCGCGAGGGCGCGCGATGCCCGGGTGAACACGATGACAGCGTGATCGGCCACCGACAGTTCGCCAGTGCGCTTGCCGTCCCATCGGACGCATGCCGCGTCGAGGACCGCCCGTAGGCGAGCAGCGTCGGATGAGACCGCGTCACGGCCCTTCGGCTGGAGCCTCGTTCCGTCGAGGTCGACGATGGCGAACGCGGCGACTCCCCGAGGTGTCGACTCGCGCGTCGGGCTCACCGGGCCATGATCGTCGCCGACGATGGCGTGAGGCTGCATCCGAAGGCGGCGGTCTGGGTGGTTCACCGATCCGGCACGTCGACCCCCGCGTGCAGCCGCGGCGCGCGTACCGACGAACGGTGGATACCAGAGCGCCACCGGAGGACAGAGAAACGTGAACCTCCCCCATCTGGTGGAGGTTCGCGACCGCCTCATCTCCCAAGGTGGCAAGCACCGGCGGGCACCGGAGACCGCCGCGACCGCGACGACGAGGAGCACACCGATGACGAGGAACCGAACCGACCGGAAGGACCACACCCGTGGGTTGGGGCGGGCTGCCCTCATCGCTGCGACCGCGATGTTCGCCCTCGGGGTGGCCGCGTGCAGCGACGACACCTCGGACAGCAGCACGTCCTCGCCGGAGACCACCAGCGCGACGCTGACGATCGACGAGTTCCGGGCCCGAGCGAACGCCGTTTGCACCTCTGGCACCGAACGCATCGACGCTGCCGCGCAGGAGGCCCTCGGAGCATCGGACGAGCCACCGAGCGACACCGCGGTCACCGAGTTCCTCGACGAGCTCATCGCCGCGACCCGGGACCAGATCGACGGCATCGCCGCGCTCGCACCACCCGATGAGGTCGCCGATCAGGTCACCGAGCTACTGGCGACCGCCGAGGACGACCACGCGGCCATGGTCGCGACCATCGAGGACGACCCGATCGCCTTCACCGAAGCCGACGACGATTCCTTCGCCGCGACGAATGCCCTCGCCGCCGACCTCGGGCTCGACGCGTGCTCGGCCTGACGCCGTCCCGCGGGACCCGACCACGAGGGACCAGCACCGATGACCTTCACCGTGACCAGCGCCAGCTTCCGGGACGGGCGCCCGCCTGACCGACGACCATGTCCTGTCCGAATCGTTCGGGTTCGGCTGCTCCGGGGACAACATCTCGCCCGCTCTCGCCTGGACCGGTGCACCCGAGGCGACGGAGCTCACGCTGATCCTCGCCCGCCTCGCCCGCCTTGCCCGACACCCCCAACCTCACCCCCACCAGCGACCGGGTGCCCCACGCCGTCGGCATGGTCGTGAACCGACCCGACGGCGGCGCCCCGATGACCATCAGCCCGCGCACTCGATCCGCGCCGGAACGAAACGGAAGCTCCCGATGATCACACCGCCGTGCCAACCCCCGACGCTGGAGCCCGCAGCGACCGCCACCATCCTGCGCAACGGACCAACCGGGCTCGAAGTGCTCCTCGTGAAGCGCTCGCCCGAGCTCGCGTTCGCCGGCCACTGGGTGTTCCCTGGAGGACGCGTCGACCCGGCCGACGCCGAAGGACTCGACGCCGACGACCACGTCGCTGCCGCCCGGCGCGCCGCGGTGCGCGAGACCGTCGAGGAGACCGCCGTCGTCCTCGACCCCGACAGCTTGGTGTGGTTCTCCCACTGGACCCCACCGCCCACCACCCCGCGACGGTTCGCCACCCACTTCTTCGCCGCACCCAGCCCCGCTCAGGACATCGAGCTCACCGTCAACGACGCGGAAGCCGACGACTGGACCTGGATCGCACCGGCCCGAGCCCTCGTCGAACGCGACCACGGCCACCTCGAACTCCGACCACCCACCTGGATCACCCTCCACCAGCTCAGTCGATTCCCAACCGTCGACGCCACCCTCACCGCCTTCAGAGGCTCGCCGGTCGAACACTTCGAGACACGCCTCGCCACCGGGCCCGATCGCATCGCCCTCTACCACGGCGACTCCGGCTACGACACCGCCGACCCCACCCTCCCCGGCCCCCGGCATCGACTCGTCATGTCCACTGACATCTGGCACTACCAACGCGACACCTAGTGCCGTGGCCACGCAAGTCCGAGAGGTCGATCGTCAGGTAGCGGCGGGCGATGGTCGTGATGGCCTCGGCACCACACCTCTCGTTCAGCTCGCCCCACGTGAGGTCCTCGTCGCCGACCGGTCACACCGAGGTGAGGGCGACCGTGGGGGCGAGCCGGGACGCGCGGGTCGCCGGGGCGAGCCCGGCGGCGGCGCCGATCACGACGGCGGCGACCGGACCGCCCAGCCACGCGGCGCCGGGGACCACGATGGCCCACGCGTGGGAGCTGGCGTACCCGGCGGTCACCGCGGCCCCCGTGAGCGTGCCGACCACGCCACCCACCGATGCGATCAGGACGGACTCGCTCAGGAACTGGTGACGGACCTGCTGTCGGGTGGCCCCGAGGGCGCGGCGCAGGCCGATCTCCGAGCGCCGTTCGAGCACCGAGATGACCATCGTGTTGGCCACGCCGACGGCGCCCACCACGAGGGACACGACACCGAGCCCGAGGAAGAGCGTGTTGAAGGCGCCCTTCGCCGCGGCGCGTGCCGCGAGGGCCGCGGAGGGCCGGCTGATGTCGACCTCGCCGGGCGAGCCCGGTTTCGCGGTGCGGGCCAGCCGGTCCTGGACGTCCGCCTCCCGGCCGCTGGTGGTCCGGACGTAGACCGTGCTCGGCGGGCCGGCCTGCTGCTCCCCGCCGACGACCTCGACGTGGCCGAGCCGGTCCTCGGCCGCGGGGTACCCGACGAGTGCGCTCTCGTCGATGCTGCGGGCGAGCGGCGCCGGGGCGAGGATGCCGGCGACGTGGAACCACTGGTGACCGAGCCAGATGCGCTGGTCGGGGTCGATGCGGTCGATGCCGAGCCGCGCCGCGGCCGTCGACCCGAGGACGGCCACCGGCCCGCCCTCGGTGCCCTCGTTCAGCCAGGCCCCCTCCGCGATACTGATCCGTAGCACCGACGGCAGGTCGAGGCTGGCGGCCTGGACCTGCAGGCCGTTGGTCTCCCCCGCGGGGACCATCGGGTTCCGGTAGACCTTGGCGTCCGCCACCAGGCCGGTGTGGGCCACCTGCTCCACGCCGTCGAGGTGGGCCAGGCGAGCCGGTGCTTCGGCGGGGAGGGGTGCGGCGCCGCCCGCCAGGTGCTCACCCGCCTCGACCGTCAGCAGGTTCGTGCCGAGCCGGTCGATCTCGGCGACGAGGCCGGCCTGCGACGACGCGGCCAGGCCGAGGACGGCCACGATGGCGGCGGTCCCGATGGCGATGCCGAGGGCGGAGAGCGCGGCGCGCAGGGGCCGGGACCGGAGCCCGGTGCTGGCCACGCGGAGAGCATCGTCGAGCCGCAACCGGGACCGGTCGGTGCTCACGGGGCGACTCGGCCGTCGACCATCCGGACCTGGCGGGGCATCCGGTCCGCCAGCGCGGTGTCGTGGGTGATCACGACGATGGTGGCGCCCTCCGCGTTGAGCCCGAGGAGCAGCTCGACGATCGAGGCGCCGGTCCCCTGGTCGAGGTTCCCCGTGGGCTCGTCGGCCAGGACGATGGCGGGCCGGCCGACCACCGCCCGGGCGATGGCGACGCGCTGGCGTTGCCCGCCGGACAGCTCGAGCGGCTTCGAGGCCGACCGGCCGTCGAGGCCGACCCGTTCGAGGGCCTGGTGGGCGAGCTGCCGCCGCTCGGCCGCGGGGACGCCGGCGTAGAGCAGGCCGTCGGCCACGTTGTCGAGCACCGTGGCGTGCTCGGCCAGGAAGAACCGCTGGAACACGAACCCGATCTCACGGGCCCGCAGCCTGGAGACCTGCCGATCGTCCAGGCCGTGGGGGTCGACGCCGCCGACCCGGACCGTGCCGCGGGTCGGGAGGTCGAGCGTTCCCATCACGTGCAGGAGCGTGGACTTGCCCGACCCGGAGGGACCGACCACGGCGACCAGCTCGCCCCGGTCGACCGCGAAGGACACGTCGCGGAGGGCCGTCACCGGCGTCGGCCCGTCGTAGACCTTGGAGACGGCGTCCAGTTCGAGGACGGGGGCACCGGTCACGACGACGGGACCACGACGCGGTCGCCGGGCTGCACGTCGCCGTCGACCTGGACCCGACCGGCGGTGACGTCGATCAGGCCCAGCTCCACCTCGACGAGGTGCCGTCGCCCGCCGGGGCCCACGACCTCCACCGCGTACCCGCCGCCGGATCGTCCGACCACGGCGAGGACCGGCACGCTCACCACGTCCTCCACGCCCCCGGTCGCGATCTGGACGCGGACCGGCGACGCATCGAGGCGGGAGGCGGGCTCCCGGTCGTCGAGCCGCAGGGAGGCGACCGTGGCCCCGGCCGGGCCGCCGCCGCCATCGGGCTGGGTCGCGGCGGCCCGTCCGACGCGCTCGACCGTGCCGGCCACCACGGTGTTGGTGGGGAGGGTGATCGTGGCGTGGTCGCCCACCTCCACCTCGCCCTGCTGCGATGCGTCGAGGTCGACCCGCACCTCGAGCTCGTCGGAGGTTGCCGCGAGGACCGGTGAGCCGGGCCGAGCCGCGCGGCCGAGCCCGACCTCCACCCCGGAGACCCGGACGGCCGACGGGAGGACGACGACGTCCCCGAGGCGCAGCGAGCCGGTCGGTTCGAGGCCCCGCTCGGCCTGCAGCCTCGCCACGGCCAGGGCCGTCCGGTCGGTGAACGAGGCGTCGTTCGGGTCGATGGCGACACCGACGACCTCGTCGAGGCCCTGGTCGTGCAGGTTGGCGTTGAGCTCCTGGACGTCGGCGCCCGAGTCGCCCGCGCCGAGCGGGCGGTAGCCCGGCACCTCGCCGCACAGGAGGAGCACGGGGCGTTCGTCGACCCGGTAGAGGACCTCGCCGCAGCCGACCCGGTCCCCCGCCTCCGGCAGGCGGGTGAACGTGCCGCTGGCCTGGTTGACGGCGACGAAGGGCGACCCGTCGGGCCGGGCGCGGTAGGTCAGGGTGCCGTCGAGCGACACGACGGCAGCCAGCGACCCCCGCTCCACTGCGGCGGTCGAGGTCACGGGCCCGGAGGTCACGGCGTCGTCGCGTGCCCCTCCCGAGCGAGCGATGGCCCCACCCATCGCGGCTGCGGCGACGATCAGCGCTCCTGCACCGATGACGGCGCCGCGCCTCGCTCTCACGAGCCGTCCACGAGGTCTTCGATGATGTCACCACAGGTCGCCATGGCCTCGTCCAGTCGGCCCATGCCACCGGAGCGGTTGGCCGAGGGGATCTGGTTGGTGTCGACCAGGGGCGAGCCCGGCATCGGGTCAGGGAAGTCGGGGACGCCGTGCTCGCGCATGCACGCGGCGAAGTCCAGGGCTTGCTCCTGCTGGTCCTCGGTCCGTTCCTCGCCGGTGAAGCCCGCCGGCGCGAGGTCCTGGCAGGCCGAGGTGGCCTCCTCGAAGGCGGCGCTGCTCGTGTCGATGGACGAGTCGTTGGCCAACTCGTCGATGGTGAGCTCACCGTCGGGCCCGGGGTCGGGGAAGTCGGGCACGCCGTTCTGCCGCATGCACCGGGCGAAGGCGATGCCCTGGTCGCTGGCCTGGGCCACGGTGGACCTGCTGGCGCCACCGTCGCGGTCCGGGGAACCGTTCGAGCAACCGGTCGCGATCGCAACGGTGAGGGCGAAGGCCACGACGGCCAGGGCCCCGCGGATGGTGGGCATCGGTGCTCCTCTGCGGTTGGTGGCCGGCGGCCCCATCACTGCATCCGGGGGTCGTGGGCGGCGTCCGGGTAGCGGGCCGGGCACCCGTGCTGCGCCGCGTCGGGGCGCAGCTCGTAGTGCCAGGGCTCGTTGTCGTAGATCTGGCACAGGCCGTAGGCGGCGCCGTGCTCGGAGAGCCAGGACGCGGCCGGCCCCTCGAGGTCGATGGCGTCGCCGAACACGTGGGCGGACCGGTCGGGTGGGGCCACCCAGCGCGCCGCCGCCTCGGCCGACCCGTGCTCGGCGATCGCCTCCTGCAGGAGCAGCTCCTGGTACGCCTGCGAGCGCCAGGCGCTGTGGATCGTGAACCGGACACCGTCGTCCGCGGCGTCGGTGGCCGCCCGCCGGAGGGCGGCCAGGAACGAGGGGTCGAGGTTGGCCACGCCGACGACATCGTCCCGGAAGACGTCGACCCCGTCGCCGATGACGCCGTCGGCGGCACCGACCGGGCCGTCGGCGCCGCTCGGCGGCGGATCGGAGACCTCGGGCCGGGGCCCGGCCGTGTCCGGTGGGTCGATCGACCGCGACGGTGGCACCGGAGGCGACGAGGCCGCCGACGGGCGGGTCGTGGGCGCCGCGGAGCCGGCCGAGCCCCGAGGAGCGGACATCAGCGCCAGGTAGGCGACGACGCCGATCAGCGCGGCAACGGCGACGATCGAGAGGGCGGCCACCGTCGGACGGCGGTGGTGGGTTCGGGCGGGCGGGCTCGTTGCGATGGGCGCAGTGGACGAGATCCCGTGTTGCCCGCCCGTACCCGGTTTTCGCTACGCCCACGACACACCCGTCGTGACGGCGCGGCGCCCGCGGTGTCGGACCTACGTCGCGGGTGTCCGCACGAGGCCCGCTCGCGAGCAGGCCTCTCCGAGGGCGTCGATGCCGAAGGCGCGGAGCGGGCCGAGCGCTCCGACGTCTCGGAGCCCCCCGCTCGCGGCGGTGATCGCCCCCCATGCGAGGAGGTCGGCGGTGACCTCGTAGGGGTTGGGGCCGGTCAAGCTGACCGTCGCCAGCTCTCGGTGGGCGGACCGGGCGACGGCGACGACCACGGTGGTGGCGCGGGCGCGCTCGGTGGCATCGGGCCCACCGGTGGACCCCTTCATCAGCCGGTCCGAGGCCGCGGTCATGCCTCTCTTGAGCGGGCCGACACGTGCGATGGGGCCGAGCAGCCGCGACCCGATGGCGAGCGCTCGGGCCGCGCTCTGCGGGAAGCCGAGCAGCACGTTGACCTCGCGCAGCTGCGGGTAGGCCTGGGGGAGGCCGAAGTGCTCGGCGGCGGGGACCGACGCTCCCATGAGGGACCGGCCGTCGACGTCGAAGCGCGCGACGTGCCGACCGGGCCGTTCGGGTTGGATGCGGCCGTCGAGGAACGTGTAGCCCTCTTCGAGCACGGCTCTCACCGCGGTGGCCTGGCTACCGCCGCTGGGGACGAAGCCGGGAGCGAAGTACGCGACGTCGACGGCCTCGGCCTGGTCACCCGCTTCGTCGAGCGCCAGGGCCGCGGCGTAGGGGCCAGGGCCGTAGTCGTAGCCGAAGGCGGTGACGAGGGCGGCGTCGTTGCGGGCCGCGACCGGTCCCCATCGCTCGAAGACCTCGCGGATGAACGGGCCCTCGCCGGTGGAGTCGAAGTAGTGGGCGCCGACCTCCGCCGCGGCTTCGACCGCCGGGCGGCCGAACCTCAGGAACGGACCGACGGTGCTGATGAGGACGTCGCCCCGTCGGAGCACCGCTCGGAGCGTGGCCGGGTCGCCGACGTCGGCGATCGCCGTGTCGAGGCCGCCGAGCTCGGCGGCGAGGGCCTCGACGCGAGGGGGGTTGCGCCCGACGAGCACCGGACGAGCGCCCTGGTCGACGAGGCTGCGGGCGGTGAGGTCGCCGGTGTAGCCGGTGGCGCCGAGGACGAGGATGCGCGACACCCGATCATCCGGCCTGGTCGGCCGCGACGGCATCGAGGGTGCCGTACTCCTCGGTGGTGTCGATGAGGTGCTCGAACTGGATGATGCCGAGCTCGGTGAACTTGGTGCGCAGCCAGCCGTCGCCGGCGTCGAGGATGCCGAGCTTGCGGCAGTTGGGGACGATCTTGGAGAAGAGCATCATCTGGAACATCTTCTGGCCGGGGTCGCCCTTGGACTCGATCCAGGAGATGACCTCGTCGGGGTCGGCTCCCATCCGGGCGAAGACGTCGGGCCCCATGAACCGCCGCTGGAGCGCCACCGCGGCCTCGTAGGCGAACTCCTGGCGCTCGCGGATCTCCGCCGCGCCGAGGTTCTCGTAGAACTCCTGGAGCGACAGGACGCCGAAGGCGACGTGGCGGGCCTCGTCGCTCATCACGTAGCGGAGCAGGTTCTTGAGCAGGGGCTCGGTCGTGAGGGCGTGCATGAAGCCGAAGGCGGCGAGGGCCAGGCCTTCGACCATGATCTGCATGCCGAGGTAGGTGATGTCCCAGCGCTCGTCGGCGACGATGGTGTCGAGCAGCGACCCGAGGTTGGTGTTGATCGGGAACGCCCCGCCGAGCTTCTCGTCGACGTAGCGGGCGAAGACCTCGACGTGGCGGGCCTCGTCCATGACCTGGGTGGCGGCGTAGTACTTGGCGTCGATCCACGGCACCGTCGCGGTGATGAGCCCGGTGCAGATCAGCGCCCCCTGCTCGCCGTGCAGGAACTGGGACAGGGCGTAGGTCTGCATCTCGATGCCGAACTGCATCCACTCCTTGTCGCCCCAGGACCGCAGCGGCGAGTCGGGCTCGGTCCGGAGCGGGTCCATGCCGTTGAACGCGGCCTGGCTCTCGGCGACGATCTTCTCCATGTCGACCTCGGTCGACCAGTCGAGGTCGGTGGCGCCGTTCCACTGGGAGGTCTTGGCCTTCTCGTAGAGCTTCACCAGCGCGGTACGGCTGCGCTCGTAGTCCCACGTGAACAGCACCTCGGAGTGCTGGTCGATCACGTGGAGGATGCCGTCGAGGTCGACGTCGAGGTCGCTGGGGGTCGGTTCAGTGGTGGTCATGTGTCCTCCGGTGGTCGGAACCCGTCGATCAGACGGGTGACGAATGCGTCCCAGGCGCCGGCCTCGATGGCGGGCAGGTCCATGGCTCGCACCAGGACCGCGCCCAACAGCGCCATGAGCATGAAGCGGGCGGCGGCCCGAGGGTCGATCTCGTCGGCGGCGTCGCCGGTGTCCTGGGCCAGGGCGAGCACCTGGACGAAGAGGTCCTCACGCTCGGTCACCTGACCCGACAGCGCCGCCAGGACATCGGGGTCCCGGCGGGCCGCGGTGACCGCCTCGATCAACAGCGGCGTCTCGGGCCGGTCCTCGGCACCGAGCTGGCGAGCCTGCTCGAGGATCAGGTCCAACAGGCCCCCTCCCGGCTCGGTGGGACCGACCCACTCCAGCAGGTGGTCACACGCGTGGTCCTCGACGACCGCGGCGAGCAGCTCCGCCTTGGACTCGAAGTGGTTGTACATCGCACCGCTGCTCAAGCCGGCGGCCTTGGCGATGTCGGTCACCCGCGCCCGTTCGTAGCCGAGGTCGGAGAAGGCCTCGGCGGCGCCGTCGATCACCCGGCGCCGGGTCTCCTCGGGCTTCAGTCCCGCGACGCGTCCCATGCCCGGACCGTAATGACTGACTGGTCATTATGGCAACCCCCACCGTCCGACGACCTCGATCACCCGGGCCGTCGAGGACCACCCAGGTCGTCGAGGAGGCGCCCGGCGAGCTTCTCGGAGGACATGGGGTTCTGACCGGTGTAGAGGTTGCGGTCGACCTCGATGTGGGGCCGGAGCGGGACGCGGCCCTTGGTGTAGATGACGCCGAGCTCGGTGAGGCGGTCCTCGAGGAGCCACGGGGCCTTCTTGGCGAAGGAGTTGAGCAGTTCCTCGCGGTTGGACAAGCCGGTCATCCGGTAGCCGGCGAAGGGCGAGGAGCCGTCGGGCCGGGTGGCCGCGTTGATGGCGGCCGGTGCGTGGCAGAGCAGCGCGAGGGGCCGGCCCGAGGCCACGCGGCGGGCGAGGATCGCCCCGGAGACCGGGTCGTAGGCGAGGTCCTCCATCGGGCCGTGACCCCCGGGGTAGAAGACGAGGTCGAACGGGTCGGGGTCGATGCCATCGAGGACGGCGGGACTGGCGAGGACGGCGTCGATGCTGTCGAGGTAGCGCTTCACCTCCCTGCGCTTCCCCGGCAGCCCGCCGGAGATCCCCATGCTGAGCTGATCGAGGGTCGGGGCCCTGCCTCCGGGGGTGGCGACGGTGATGTCCCAGCCGGCCTCGGTGAACATCCGGTGGGGCACCGCCACCTCCTCGCCCCAGTAGCCCGAGGGGTGGACGGTGCCGTCCTCGAGCGTCCAGCGGTCGGCCGCGGTGATCACGTAGAGGACCTTGGTCACGTCGACCTCCACGGTCTCGTTCGTCGGCGACATCGTCATGCCCCATCTCTCGCCGGTTGATGTATGCGGTGCACACATCAACCTACGCCGCCATGTGAGCAGCGTCAACACCTGGGCCGCCGGCGCTCCCCCGGTTGACCGGCTCCCACCAACGATGTAAATGATTGGTCATTCACTTCTGATCACCGCCCCACGCGTCGAGCAGATGGTCCAGGGCCGCCGCCCCCGCCCCCTCGAGAGCCACCCCGCCCTCGGCCGCGTCGTCCTCATCCCCTGACCTCGAAGCGAGCGACCATGGCCCTCGACACCCGACTGCTCGCCCTGGCCAACATGGCCCTCGAAGGCACCCACCGAGCCCTCCTCACCGTCACCGGCGGGCGGTTCCCCCACCGCCTCGGCGACGTGCAGCTCCTCGAGCTGCACACGATCGGCCGCAAGACCGGTCAGCGGCGCTCGACCCTCCTGTCGACCCCCCTCCAGGAGGACGGCCGCCTGATCCTCGTCGCGTCCAAGGGCGGCTACCCCGACGACCCCATCTGGTACAAGAACCTCGTCGCCAACCCCGAC
>CAYQGF010000037.1:0-16553 GCA_964416885.1 uncultured Iamiaceae bacterium | reverse complement strand
GCCGCGTAGCATCCGGCCCGGACTGATGGAAGGGCCACGAGATGAGTGACGGACCGAACCCCTCCAAGGGAGGGGTCGCGATCCCGGGCTACGAGGTCGAGAGGGAGCTGGGCCGGGGCGGGTTCGCCGTGGTCTACCGGGCCAACCAGCCCAAGCTGCGCCGCACCGTCGCCCTCAAGGTGCTCACCAACGTCGACCCCGGTGACGAGGACGCCAAGCGCCGCTTCGAGGCCGAGTGCCAGGCCATCGGCTCGCTGTCGTGGCACCCCCACGTCGTCACCGTGTACGACGCCGGCGCCACCGAGGAGGGCCTGCCCTTCCTGGCCATGGAGAACCTCCCGTCGGGCTCGCTCCAGGCCAAGCTGGCCGACCACGGCCCCGCCCCCTGGGAAGAGGTGCTGCGGGTGGCGGTGCAGATGTGCGACGCCCTCGGCGCGGCCCACCAGGCCGGCATCCTCCACCGCGACATCAAGCCGGCCAACGTCCTGACGTCCCGCATCGGCGACTACAAGCTGGCCGACTTCGGCATCGCCCGCTTCGGCGACACCCAGCGCACGGCCACCGGCGTCATCACCGGCACGGTCGCCTACACCGCGCCGGAGGTGCTGCGGGGCGCCCGGGCCTCGGCAGCCAGCGACATCTACGCCCTCGGCGCCATGCTCTGCGCCGTCGCCACCGGCAAGACGCCCTTCGTCAAGGAGGCCGACGAGTCGGTCGTGGCGATCATGTACCGGGTCAACACCGAGGACCCCCCCTCGCTGGCCGAGCACGACATCCCCGACGACCTGGCGCTGCTGATCCACACCCTGATGGACAAGGACCCCGAGAAGCGGCCCGCGTCCGCGCTCGAGGTGGCCCAGTGGGCCCAGCACATCCAGGAGCAGCACGGCATCACGTCGGCCCCGCTGCACACCGACCCCGACCTGGAGGCCGGGCTGCCCGAGGCCGCCATCGCCGCCGGTGCGGCCGCCCTGGGCGGGGCCGGTGGCGCGGCTGGTGCCGCGCCCGCAGCATCGGCACCGGGTGCCCCCGCCACGGCGACCCCTCCGCCCACCTCGTACGGCACCCCCGCGCCCACCCCGTACCCGTCGGCCACCCCGGCACCCCAGTCGGCCCCGCAGTGGGGCGTCGGCACCCCGGCGCCCCAGGGCGTCTACGGCCAGACCGGCACCGGCTACGCCCCCGCGACCGGCTACGCCCAGGCCACCGGCGCCTACGGCCCCGCGACCGGCGGCGGCTACGACCAGACCGGCAGCTACGGCGGCGGCTACGGCCAGGAGGACGGCTCCGGTGGCAGCGGCAAGCTGATCGCCATCGTGGCGGTGGTCGCCATCGTGGTAGTGGCCCTGATCCTCATCGTCACGCAGGTGGTGGCCGGCGGCGACTCGTCGGCCACGAACGACACGCCGCGCTCCACCACGACCGCGGCGGACACCACCACCACGGCGGCCGGGGGTGTCTCCGACGCGGTCCGCCAGGACTTCATCGCCGACTGCACCGCCGAGGGCGCCACCGACGCGCAGTGCACCTGCATCATCGACCGGTTGGCCGAGACCCACACCGACGACGACCTCCGCGCCCTCGAGGACCAGATCACCGGCACCTCGCTCCCCGACGACGTGGCCGCCATCGTGCTCCAGTGCGCCGGGGGCTGACCGGTCCGACGCGGGGCTGACCCCGGCCGACCGAGGGGTCGCCCGGCCGACCCCGGGCCGACGGCGACAAATCGTGCCCCCCGGGCGCTCGGCCGCGACCATCGTGGCGGCGTGGCCCTCACCTACCGCGTCCCCGAGCCCGACGAGCAGCGACCGTTCCTCCTCCCGGTCTCCCGCGCCTTCGGCAACCCCGCTCCCACCGAGGAGGAGGATGCCGACCAGGCGCTGGTCTGGGAGCCGGCCCGCAGCCTCGGCGCCCTCGACGACGGCCGGTGGGTCGGCTCGACCAGTGCCTTCACCATGGACCTGACCCTTCCCGGCGGCGCCGTCGTGCCGGCGGCCGGGGTGACGATGGTCGGCGTCGAACCGACCCACCGGCGGCGCGGCATCCTCACCGAGCTGATGCGGCGCCAGCTCGACGACGTGGCCGCCGGGCCCGAGCCGGTGGCCATCCTCACCGCCTCGGAGTCGGTGATCTACGGCCGCTTCGGGTACGGCCCGGCCACCCGGGGCGTCCGTCAGCGGTTGTCGGTGCGCCACGCCGCCTTCCGGTCCGATGCCCCGGTCGCCGGCGGGTCGCTCCGCCTCGTCGGCACCGACGAGGCCCGTGCCCTCCTGCCCGAGGCCTACGAGCGCATCCGGCCCGGCCGGCCCGGGTGGACCGCCCGTCACGAGGGGTGGTGGGAGACCGAGGTCTTCCTCGACCGGGAACGCCATCGTCGGGCCGACACCGCCCGCTTCTACCTGCTCCACGAGGACCGGGCCGGCGTGGTCGACGGGTGGGCCACCTACTCCGTGGCCCTGTCCTGGGTCGATCGCCTCCCCGCGAGCCGGCTCGTCGTCGACGACATCGCCGCGGTCGACGATGCGGTCCAGCTCGCCCTGTGGCGGGCCCTGCTCGACGTCGACCTGTCGGCGGAGGTCGACGTCCTCCACGTCGCCGTCGACGACCCGCTGCCGTGGGCCGTCGCCGACCCCCGTCGGGTCCGCACCTCCGGGCTGACCGACTGGCTGTGGCTGCGGATCCTGGACGTGCCGGCCGCGCTCGGGCCGCGGCGGTGGGGCGGGGCCGGGGAGCTGGTCGTCGAGGTGGTCGACGGGTTCCGTCCCGCGTCCGGTGGCCGCTTCGTGATCGGCGCCGACGACGGCGGCACCGGCACGGTCGAGGCGACCTCGGCCCCGGCCGACCTCGTCCTCGGCGCCGAGGCGCTGGGCGCCGTCGCCCTGGGCGGGGTGGCGCCGTCGGTGATGGCCCGAGCCGGTCGGGTCGAGGAGGTGCGGCCCGGTGCGGTCGCCGTCGCCGATGCCCTCTTCCGCCCCGAGCGGGCGCCCCACTGCGCCACCATGTTCTGAGCGGCCATGAGCACACAACGGGGTCAGACCCCATTGTGTGCCGGTCGCGTCAGTTGGGGACGGTGGTGACCGGGGTGAGGGTCGGTGACGGCTCGGCGGTGGCACCGAGGGCGATGACGATGATCATCGACGCCACGGTCAGGACCAGCCACGTCCACCCGATGATCTGCGCCGCCAGGGCGATGCCGTCACCCGCCAGCCGCCCGCCCGAGTAGCGGATCCGCCGCCGGGCCTTGCCGCCCACGACGATGGCCGGGATGCCCGAGAAGCAGCCGATGATCGCCAGCACCAGCGCCCAGATGGCACCGCTGTCGGTCGGCGCCCCGGGCCGGGGGCCACGCTCGGTGCTGGGGACGAACGTCGGAGCGCCCGCCCTCGGCCCGCTCGGCCCACCCGGTCCGGTCCCGGCCGGCCCCGGTGGGGGCAGGGGCTCCCCGAACGATCGCTCGGTCCACCGCTGCCCGTCCCAGTACCGGGTCACGCCGGGCGTGGTGGGGTCGTCGAACCAGCCGGGTGTGCCCTCGACCGGGGTCAGGAAGCTCATCACGGAGCCATCGGCCGCCGCGGGCCGGACCTGAGCATCCGTCAGGGGTGGTCGGCGCCGGGCACCAGCCAGCCGCCCCGCCGGAAGCGGACGAGCAGCGGCCCGAGCCGGAGGAGGAACAGCAGGACCATCACGGCCCACAGCCAGCCGATCGACAGGTCGAGGGCGGCCACGGCGACGGCGCAGGGGACGACGACCACGGTGGCACCGAGGCTGGCCCGGGCGAGGAACGACAGGTCGCCGGCGCCGATGAGGATGCCGTCGAGGGCGAACACGACACCCGCCGGGGCCTGGAGCGCGGCGACCCACAGGAGGAGCGAGGCGATCTGGGCCTCGACGGCCGGGTCGCCGGTGAAGATGCCGGCCAGCGGCCGGTGCACCAGGGCGAGCACGGCCCCGGTGACCAGACCGCCGCCCAGGCCCCAGAGCAGGATCCGGCGGCCGGTGGCGAGGGCGCGGGCCGTGGCGCCCGCCCCGAGGTCGGTGCCGACGAGGCTCTGCCCGGCGATGGCGAGGGCATCGAGGGCGAGCGAGAGGAACGACAGCACCTCGAAGGCGACCTGGTGGGCGGCCAGGGGCACCACGCCGATGCGGGCGGCCACCGCGGTCGTCGCCCCGAGCGAGAGGCGGAGGGCGGCGGTGCGGACCAACAGGTCACGTCCGATGGTGGCGAGGCGGCGGAGCGCGGCCCGGTCCGGGCCGAGGGCCGCACCATGACGGCGGGCGCCGCGCACGACCGTGGCCGCGTACACCGCGCCACCGCCGGTCTGGGCCAGGACGGTCGCCAGGGCCGAGGCGCCGATGCCCTGGTCGAAGCCCGCGATCAGGACGACCTGCACGACCAGGTTGGCGATCGACGTCACCACCGCGACCACCAGGGGGGTCCGGGCGTCCTGGATGCCCCGGAGGTAGCCGGTGCCGGCCATGGTGACCAGCAGCCCGGGCAGCCCGAACAGCGAGATGCGGAGGTAGACCTCGGCGTTGGTCGCCACCTCCCCCTCGGCGCCGAGCACGCCGATCAGCGTCGGGCCGAGCGCCCACAGCACGACGCCGGTGACGACGGCCAGCCCCAGGGCCAGCCACAGCCCCTGGACGGCGAGGTGGGTGGCGCCGGCCTCGTCGCCCGCCCCCATCCGCCGGGCCACCGCCCCGGTCGTGCCGTAGGCGAGGAAGATGAAGGCGGTGTAGCCGGTGAGCAGGATCGTCGACGCCACCCCGAGCCCCCCGAGCTGGGGGGTGCCGAGGTGGCCGACGATGGCGGTGTCGGCCAGGACGTACAGCGGCTCGGCCGCCAGCGCCCCCAGGGCGGGGACGGCGAGGCGCAGGATCGCCCGGGCCGACGCCGACCCCTCCGCCCCGACAGTCGCGACGTCCACCCCGCCTGGCTACCAGTCTCGAGTTGGTGTCTGACACCAAGTGCGCGTCAGTCGACGTCGACGCGGGTGAGGAGCCAGGTCGTGAGCGCGGTGAAGACGGCGCCGACGAGGAGTGGGATGACGATGGCCGAGGCGAGGGTGAAGGTGCCCAGCCGGAGGCCGACACCGGTCGCCTGCGAGAGGATGGACGCGGTGTAGGCCCGCAGCGAGACGGCCGCCGCGCTCTCGCTGGCGGTGGCGATGAAGCCCTCCCAGATCAGGATGTAGGCGATGCCCCACACCAGGGCCCGCCGGAAGCGCAGCCCCAGCGCGGTGAACAGCCCGCAGTAGCCGACGGTGGCCACCGCGGTGGCCACCGCCGTCGCCCAGACGAGGTCCGGACCGGCGCCGGTCGCGGCGGCGGCCAGGACGAGCGGCCCCAACGACAGCGGCAGGGCCACCGTGATCGACCCCAACGTCGCGGCCAGGGCCAGCCAACGGCGGGCGACGGGGGTGAGCCAGACGTAGACGAGCGTGCGGTCGTCGACCATGTCGCCCAGGGCCGAGCTGGCGAACATCAGGGCGCACACCGGCACGATGGTGGTGAACGCCAGGTTGTTGATCATCTCGGTGCCGGCGACGGTGGGGTTGCGGGCGCCGGCCCGGACCGCCAGGCCGACCAGGGCGGTCAGCCCGCCCAGCCCGACCACGACCAGGCCCCGGCCCCACGTGAGCTGGTGGCGCAGCACCAGCCGGTAGAGCCGCCAGAAGCTGCCCCGAGGCGTGCCCGTGCCCGTGCCCGTGATGGAGGAGGGGGCCGTGGTCATCGGCCCACCAGGTAGCGGAAGACGGAGTCGAGGTCGTCGTCGAGCGGCACGACCTCCCACAGCCGGGCGCCGGCGTCGCGGGCCACCACGGTCACCGACGCCCGCAGCTCCTGCACCCGATCGGTCTCGATGACGACCGTGTCGCGGTCGACGACCTCCAGGCCCACGATCGTGCCCGCCGCGAGCAGGCGGCCGGCCAGCTCGTGGGGCTTGTCGGTGCGGAGCCGGATGCGGTGCGGGCGGTCGTCCATCAGGTCCCGGATGGCCCGGAAGTCGCCTTCGGCCGCGACCCGGCCCTGGACGATCACCAGCACGTCGGACCCGAACCGCTCGACCTCCTCCAGCACGTGGCTCGACACGATCACGCACCGACCCTGCGCCCCGAGGTGGTGGAACAGGTCGGTCATGTGGCGACGCTGGCGGGGGTCGAGCCCGGTCAGCGGCTCGTCGAGGACGATCACCGACGGCTGGTGGGCGATCGCCTGGGCGACCTTCACCCGCTGCCGCATCCCGCGGGAGTAGGTGGGCAGCGGGCGGGGGTCGGCGGGGTCGAGCTCGACCGCCTCGAGGGCCCAGGTCGCCGCGCCCCGGCTGTCCTCGACGCCTCGCAGCCCGGCGCACATCTCCACCAGCTCGAAGGCGGTCAGCCGGTCGAACACCGTCTCCTGCTGGGGGACCAGCCCGAGGTGGCGGTGGACGCCGACGTCGCGGCGGGGGTCCCGGCCGAGGATGCGGACCGTGCCCCGCGCCGGGGCGACCAGCCCGCACAGCAGGCGCAGCAGGGTCGACTTGCCCGCCCCGTTCGGGCCGAGCAGGGCGGTGACGCCGGCGTCGAGGGTGAACGACACCTCCGACACGGCCACCACGTCGCCGAACCAGCGGGTGCACCCGGCGACCTCCACCATCGGGGCCGGGCCGGCGGTGACGGGCGCCGTCATCGGGTCACCTGGAGCATCTGGTAGCGGGTGCGGGTGACGATCCCGCCGACGAGCACCCACAGGCTCAGCCCGGCGAGGGCGACGGGCAGGGTCAGCCCCCGGATCGAGCCGGGCTCGCCGTGGACCTGTTCGACCAGGGCGAACGGCCCGGCCAGGAGGCTGATGGCGTGGAACGACTCGGGGAGGTCGGCCAGCTCGACCAGCAGGGCGGTGAAGAACGAGGCCACGACCATCAGCAGCAGGAGGGCCGCGGTGGCGAAGGCCTTGCGGTCGGTGAGGCTCGACACGCCGAGGCCCACCGCGGTGTAGAGGAGGGCCAGCAGCCCACCGCTGACGAGGATCCGCACCAGGGTGAGGACCACCCCGGCGGGCCCGTCGGGGCCGACGCCCTGGAGCATCGAGGCGATCAGCATCAGCAGTGGCGGCCCGACCGTGATCAGGCTGATCACCGAGAACGAGGCCAGGGCCTTGGCGACCAGGTAGGTGTCCCGCGACAGCGGTGAGGCCAGGTAGATGCCGAGCATCCCGGTGCGCCGGTCCGGGCACAGGACCTCGGGGGTCACGAACGAGACGAACAGGAGGATGGCGGCCTGGATGAAGGGGAAGTACTCGCCGTAGGTCGGGAGCCGGAAGTCCGGCCCGAGGTCCTGGTCCGAGATCAGGGCCACGACCCCGACGAACACGATGGCCGGGATGTAGGCGATCGCCACCGACGCCAGCGGGAGGACCTTGGCCCAGAACGACCGGCGGATGCCGAGCGCCCGCTGCACGCTCTGGAGCCACACGGTGGCGATGGCGCCCCGCACCCCGGTGCGGGGGCCGCGGTAGTGCCGGTAGCCGCGGTCGAGGATCCGGGCCGGACGGCCGGGGGGGAGGTCGGCGGTGTCGGTCACGGTTCGACCGGCCCGGCCTGGCCGCCGAGGAGACCGGAGGCGAGGAAGACCTCTTCGAGGCTGCGCCGGTGCGGTTCGAGCCGACGGACCGAGAGGCCGAGGGCGGCCAGGCCGTCGCGCACGACGTCGAAGGCCTCGTCGCCGCCGGCCACGAACAGCCGGGTGCCCTGGGCGTGGACCGTCCAGCCCCGCGAGCGCAGCCCGTCGGCCAACGGCGCCGGGTCGCCGACGACGTCGACGACCACGCCGGCGGTGCTGGTGGCCTGGAGGTCGGCCAGGGTGCCGCTGCCGACGACCCGCCCGGCGTGGAGGATCACCGCGCCGTCGGCCACCCTCTCCACCTCGTCGAGGACGTGGCTCGACAGCACCACGTGGATCCCGAACTCGTGGCCCACCCGGCGGATCAGGGCGAGCATGTCGTCGCGCTGGACCGGGTCGAGGCCCTCGGTCGGCTCGTCGAGCAGCACCAGCACCGGGTCGTGGACGATCGCCTGGGCCAGCTTCACCCGCTGCCGTTGGCCGGTGGACATGGTGCCGAGCGGACGGGTGCGCTCCTCGCCCAGCCCGAGCTGCCACAGCACGTCGGAGGCCCGGCCGGTGGCCTCCCGGCGGGGCAGGCCGTGGAGCTCGCCGACGTGGCGGACGAAGTCGACGGCCTTGACGTCGGGCGGCAGGGAGTGGTGCTCGGGGGAGTAGCCGACCCGGGCCCGGACCTCGGGGCCGGCGGTGGTCGGGTCGAGCCCCAGGACCGTCACCCGGCCGTCGTCGGGGCGGTGGAGGCCGAGCAGCAGGCCGAAGAGGGTGGTCTTGCCCGAGCCGTTGGCCCCCAGCAGGCCGGTGACGCCCGGGCCGATCGCCAGGTCGGCGCCGGCCAGGGCGAGGGTGCGGCCCCAGCGCTTGACCACGCCTCGGGTGGCGATCACCGGCGTGGCCCCGGCGGCCGACGGGGGCGCCGGGGCCGGCGCGGCGAGCGTCACGCCGGCGAACCTACCCGGGGACCGGGGTGGACCGGGGTCAGGGTGGGTCGGGGGTCAGGGGGGGCCGTCGAGGAGGCCGCGCAGGTAGGCCTCGAGCCGGTCGAGCTGGGCGGGGGTGAGGCGACGGGCCCCGCGGGCGATCGCCGCCACGCGCTCCTCGACCGTCTCGTCGCTCGACGGTTCGTCACCGTCGCCGATCAGCAGGGCGGAGATGTCGACCGTCCGGGCGCCGAGGACGTCGGCCAGGCCGGGGAGCAGCTCGAGCCGGGGCCGGGTCTCCCCGTTGAGCCACTTGGAGACCGTCTGCTGGCTGACCCCGAGCCGGGCGGCCAGGTCGACCTGTGTCATCCGGGTGCGGAGCAGCTCGGCGCGGAGGTAGTCGGCGAAGGGGGTGTGGTGGGACCGGGGCATCCCCCGCAGTGTTCCAAACGAGGGGGGTGGTCAACCCCGTCGGGCTGTCTCGTCGGTGGGGGCACCCCGAACCGGCGACCCTGGGTCGCAGGACGACCTATCGTGCGGCCGGTCCGCGGCGAGGGCTCCGCGGGCTGGATGGAGGAAGCATGTCGGGCATGGTCCTGGCCGCCGGTGGCGGGGTCTCCGAGAGCACGGTCGCATGGGTGCTCCTCGACATCGTGATCATCGTGGTCGTCGCCCGCCTGGTGGGCGCCCTGTTCCGACGGATCGGCCAGCCCCCTGTCGTCGGTGAGATCCTGGCCGGGCTGGTCATGGGGCCGCTCGTCCTCGGGTCGGGCCTGGTCACCGACCTGTTCGGGCTCGACACGAGCCTCAGCGACACCCTCTTCCCGGCCGAGGCCCGTCCCTTCCTGAAGGTGCTGGCCGAGCTGGGCCTGATCATCTTCATGTTCGTCGTCGGCCTCGAGCTCGACATGAAGCTGATCCGGGGCAAGGAGCGCCTGGCGGCCGGCGTGTCGTTGACCTCGGTGCTGGCCCCGTTCGCCCTCGGCTTCGGCCTGGCCTGGCTGCTGCACGACCGCTACGAGCCGCCCGGCTTCGAGGACTTCCTGCCGTTCGGCCTGTTCGTCGGGGCGTCGATGTCGGTGACCGCCTTCCCGGTGCTGGCCCGCATCCTCCACGAACGCCGGATGCAGGGCACGCCGGTCGGGGCGGTCAGCCTGGCCTGCGCCGCCATCGACGACATCCTGGCCTGGTCCCTGCTGGCGCTGGTCCTGGCCGTCGTCGAGTCGGCGGCCGGCGACGGCGGGGGCAACCCCTTGCTCCACCTCCTCCGGGTCATGGGCTTCACCATCGCCTTCGGCGTCTTCATGGCCGTCGTCGCCAAGCCGGTGCTGGTCAAGCTGAACGAGCGGGTGAAGAAGGCCGGGGGCGGGCTGCCGCCGGACGTCCTCGCGGCAGTGCTCTGCATGCTGCTCGCGGCGTCGTGGACCACCTCGAAGATCGGCATCCACTCGATCTTCGGCGCCTTCATGCTCGGGGTCGTGTTCCCCCGGGCCGGGGCCGAGGACTTCACCCACGCCGTGCTCGACCGCATCGAGAGCGTGGCGGTTCTGCTCCTCCTGCCGCTGTTCTTCATCGTCACCGGGCTCAACGCCCAGATCGGCGACGACATCTCCTTCGGCAGCTTCATCGAGGTGCTCTTCGCCGTCGTGGCCGTGGCCTGCGTCGGCAAGTTCGCGGGCGCCACGATCGCCGGGCGGATGCAAGGCATGTCGTGGCGTCGGTCCGCCGCGATCGGCACCCTGATGAACACCCGCGGCCTCACCGAGCTGGTGCTGTTGTCGATCGGCCTGGAGAAGGGCGTCCTCGACCCGACGCTGTTCACCGCCCTGGTCCTCATGGCCATCATCACCACGGTGATGACCTCGCCGCTGCTCAACCGGATCTACCCGCCGCGGATGGTCGAGCACGACATCGCCGAGGCCGAGCGGGCCGCCTTGGGCGACGCCATCGCCTTCCGGGTCCTGGTCGCCATCGACGACCCGGCCCGGGCCGAGCCCCTCGTCGACATCGCGTGCGGCATCGCCAAGGCCCAGACGCCGGCCGAGGTGGTGCTGACCAACTTCGAGCAGCAGGTCGACATCGGCGGCCGGGAGCTGTCGAGCTTCCTCGACACCATCGCCGGCGAGCTGGAGACGATGAACGCCCTGGAGGAGCGGGTGCGCGCCCAGGGCCTGGCCGTGCAGTCCTTCTCGCAGCGGACCGAGTCGCTGGCCGCCGACATCGCGGCCCAGGCGGCGCGCCTCGGGGCCCGGCTGGTCCTCGTCGGCGACCGGCGCGACGACCCGACGTGGGTCGCCGTCGTGCGCGACCTGGTCGCGGCCGGGCCGGCCGACATCGGCGTCGTCGTCGCCCCGTTGCCGCGGCCCGGCCGGGCCGGCCCCACCGAGGGCCCGCCGGCCGCCCCGGTCGTCGAGGCCGGCGACGGCCCGGCCGGGGTCGCGGCCCTGGAGTACGGCGTGCGGCTGGGCCTGCCCGCCGATGTCGCCCCCACCGTGGTCGGCATGGGCGAGGTGGGGCGGGGGGCCAAGCGCTACCAGTCGACGCTCGAGAAGCTGGGCGGGCTGGGCCACGCCATCACCTCGGTCGACGGCGGGCTCGGCAGCGCCGAGGGGACCGATGCCGCCGAGGGGACGGTCGCCGTGGTGCGGCCGTTCGCCTCGCCGGAGGGGCTGGAGCCGGTCGAGCGGGCCCGGCCCGACGCCGAGCGCTTCGGCTGCCCGGTCGTCCTCGTCGCCCCCGACCCCAACCAGCTCGAGCGCAGCGGCCTCGACACCCTCCTGGAGGAGGCCAAGGCCGCCCCCGTCGCCGCCTCCGACTGACCGCGTGACCTACCTGCTGGTGCACGGGGGCGGGTCGACCGGGCGGACGTGGGACCGGCTGGTCCCGCACCTCGACCGGCCCGCGGTCGCCGTCGACCTGCCGGGCCGGGCCGGGGTGCCCGGTGACCTGGCGTCGATCGGCGTGGAGGACGAGGTCGCCCACGTCGTCGCGGTCGCCCGCACCGTCGACGGCCCGCTGACCGTGGTCGCCCACTCGTCCGGTGGGCTGGTGGCGCCCGGGGTGGTCGCCGCGCTCGATGGTCGGGTCGAGCGGGTGGTGCTCGTCGCCGCCCTGGTCCCGCCCGAGGGCGGCTGTGCCCTCGACTGCCTGAAGCCGGCCCACCGCGACGGCCTGGTCGCGGCCGTGGCCGCCGGGCCGGTCACGCTCCCCGGGGCGCCGACCGACCCCGAGCCGTTCCGCACCGCCTACGGCGGCGACCCGCTCACCGACGACGAGCTGGCCTTCGTCGTCGACCCCGTCCGGTGCGTGCCCGACGGCGTGCACCACTACTTCCAGCCGGTGCACTGGTCGCGGGCCGGCGCCGTCCCGGTCACCTACGCCCTCACCCTGCGGGACCGCCCGGTGCGCACCGAGCGACAGCGGGAGATGGCGGCCCGGCTCCCCGCCGCGACGATCGTCGAGCTCGACACCGGGCACCTCCCGATGGTCACCCACCCGGCCCTCCTCGCGCCCGTCCTCCGGCTGTGAGGTCAGCGTGGGCCGGCCGGCCGAGCGCGGGTCGGACGGGGCGATCGAGCAGGATGTCCCGATGACCGGGGAGCCGCAGCAGTCCATCGTCACCCTCGACCTCGAAGGGGTCCTCGTCCCGGAGATCTGGGTCGCCGTGGCCGAGCGCACCGGCATCGACGGGCTGCGCCGCACCACCCGCGACGAGCCCGACTACGACGTCCTCATGCGCTACCGCCTCGACCTGCTGGCCGAGCACGGGCTGACCATGTCGCTGATCAGCGAGGTCATCGCCGGCCTGGCGCCGCTGCCCGGGGCCAAGACGTTCCTCGACGCCCTGCGCGAGCGCACCCAGGTCGTGATCCTCAGCGACACCTTCGAGCAGTTCGCGGCGCCCCTGATGCGCCAGCTCGGCTGGCCGACGATCCTCTGCCACCGCCTGGAGGTCGCCGACGACCGCATCACCGGCTACCGGCTCCGCATGGCCGACCCCAAGCGTGCCGCGGTGCTGGCCTTCCGCTCGCTCGGCTACCGGGTCGTCGCCGCCGGGGACAGCTACAACGACACCACCATGCTGCTGGAGGCCGACCACGGCTTCCTCTTCCGCTCGCCGCCCAACGTGGTGGCCGAGTTCCCGCAGCTCCCGGCGCTGAGGTCCTACGACGACCTCCTGGAGAGGGTGTCGGCCCTCGTCTGACGTCCGCCCGACGGCGTGGGTGGGGTGCCGACGGCGCCGACGTGGCAGGGTTGCCCGCCGAACGGCCGGTTCGCGGCGCACCGCGCCCGATCGAGGGTTGAGATGGGACCAGACGAGAGCGGTGCCGACGCCATCAGCGTCGGTGTCATCGACGACTACGACGTGATCGTGCGCGGGGTCGCGGCCCTGCTCGGCGAGCACCGGGACCTCGTCCGGGTGGTCGACTGCGCCGTCCAGGGCGGCCCGGACCGACCGGTCGACGTCGCCCTGCTCGACTGCTTCGGCCTCCCCGACCACCACGGCGCCCACCTGATCCGGCTCGTCGCCCTGCACCGCAACGTCGGTCGGGTGGCGGTCTTCTCCTGGGCCACCGACCCCGAGCTGATCGAGGCCGCCTTCGCCTTCGGGGCGTCGGGGTTCCTCGGCAAGGGCCTGTCGGGACGCCGGCTGGCCGAGGCCCTGGTGGCCGTGCACCGGGGCGAGGAGGTGGTGCTGACCGGCGACCGTCGCCCCGGGGACCGGCCCGTCGACGGCCCGGGGCATCCGAGCCGCCGGTGGCCGGGCCAGGAGATCGGCCTGACCGAGAGGGAGAGCGAGGTCCTGGCGCTGATCACGCAGGGCCAACGGACCGCCGACATCGCCGCCGCGCTCTACCTCAGCGTGAACTCGATCAAGACCCACACCCGGAACGTGTTCCGGAAGATCGGGGTCTCGACCCGCACCGAAGCGGCCCTGTGGGGCGTCGACCACGGCTTCCGTCCCGACCGCAGCTCGACCGGCGACTGGTCGGCCTGGGCCGACTGAACCGGCCCGGTCGGCCGGGGCCGACGGGCTCGGCCCGGTCGCCCGAGGGGCAGGGCGGCGCCCGGTCCCACCGGGCGCCGCCGGCCATGTTCCCGCCCCCACGCCCTGCGGGCCCGTCTCGCTCGGAGGCCCTCAGCGGTGCTGTCGGGCCCCCTCGGCCGGGCCCGGCGGGGGTGGAGATCCTGGGGCCGGGTGGCGGTCGCCCGGCCCCACCGATGTTGTAGCGCGCCCGTGTTGGTGCCGTCCCGGCATTTTCCCGGGGTCGCCCCCCACACCTGCCGAGCCCTCCGCCCAGCGCCGCTCCGGCCTCGGCCGGAGGTTTGGCGGGGCCCCCGGGCGGGGCACACGTGGCTCACCCCACTTCCCCCTTCAGGTCCCCCACCTCGAAGGGAGGCTCGCAGATGAGCCCGCCCCCGCCCCGCCTCCGGGAGGCCGCCGACGCGCTCGGCGCCATCGCCGAGGCCCTGTCCGCCGACCTCGCCGACCTGGTGCCGCTCGGTGGCCCGTCGACCTGGCTGGGCCCGGCCGCCGACGCCCACCGCGACGAGGTCGTCGTCCAGTCCCGTCGCATCGAGGAGGTCGTGTTCCAGCTCCGGAGGCTCGCCAACCACCTCGTCAACGCGGCGTCGCTCGCCGAGGCCCACGAGCGAGAGGTCGTCGAGGTCCGGATGCACCGCTACCTGTTGGGGGTGGACCGGTGAGCGGCGTCGTCGCCCTCGACCCGGTCCGGCTCGCCCACCTGGAGAGCTACCTCGAGACGTTCGCGACGGGGTGCCACCGGAGGGCCGTCCACATCGAGGAGGAGCTGGCCGGCACCGGCTTCGCCGCGCCGGATGCGGTCGCCCTGCTCGACGGGGTCGCCCGGTGGAGCGAGGCCGCCCACCGCGACGTGGCCTGGCGTCGGGCGGTGATCGAGGGGATGGCCGGCGAGCTGCCGTTGACCCGCATCGTCGCCGACCCACAGGTGCTGGCCGCCGATGCCCGGACCGCGGCCACCCGGCTCACCCTGGCCCTCGGCGGGCACCCGCCCCAGTGGCCGGTCGTCCGGGCGATCCTCGCCGAGGTCGGACGCCGTCTCCACTCGGCCGAGTACGCCGCCACGCTGCTGCGGTACTTGGGCCCGGCGCTGGCCCGTGACCTGGCGTTGCGGATCGAGGCCAGCGCCCGCGCCGGAGCCGACCGCGCCCGGGCCGGCCGCGCCCCGGACGTCGACGCCTACCTCGCGGCCCAGCGGGTCGCGGCGCGGTTGGTCGAGGTCGGCGTCGAGGTGCCGGCGGAGGAGGGTGGGCTCGACGACCGGTGGTTGCGGCAGTTCATGGGCTTGCCCCCGCTCGCCGCCGGCTCGTTCCCGGCCGCGACCGAGCCGGCGGCCGGGCTCGACGCCGACGAGGTGGACCGCGTCGTCGGCGCGCTGGGCTTCGGCCTCCGCCTGTCGGCCCAGGTGGCGACGGCACTGGAGGTGGGAGCCGCGGCGCCGATCCTCGGGGCCGCCGACGACGTGCTCGGCCTGGTCACGGCCACCGTCGACATGGCGGCCAGCTTCGAGGGCGACGACGTCTGCTCACTGGGCCACTGGGGGATCGCGGCGGCCTCGGCCGGGAGCGGGGTGGCCGCGGTCCTGGCCCCGGCCGGGCCGTGGACGGTGGCGCTGGCGGGGGCGTCCTTCCTGGCCCGCCAGGCCTCCGCCTGGGTCGGGTCACGGTGCGACGACCGCGGCGACGTCCGCCCGGCCGTCGGCCCGGCCGGGCCACGCGACCGGGTCGACCCCGGCACCGGCGTGGCCGTGTACCCGGGCGGAGGAAGCGACTCGCCCCACCAGGACGGTGCCGGCGGCGTCCTCCCCCCGACCATGACGAGGGGAGGATGACCATCGGGCCGAGCCGGCCCGTACCCTGCGGGGGTGCCCGAGGGCGACACCATCTGGCGGGCCGCGGCCCGGCTGCGGCCGGTGCTGGCCGGCGCCGAGCTGCTCCGCTTCGAGGCGCCGCGGCTGCGGGGCGACCGTCCCCGGCCCGGCACGCTGATCGACGACGTGGAGGCGGTCGGCAAGCACCTCCTCGTCCACTTCGCCGGTGGGCTGTCGCTCGACACCCACATGCGGATGACCGGGTCGTGGCACCTGTACCGGGCCGGGGAGCGGTGGCGGAAGCCGGCCCACCTCCTGCGGTGCCGGGTCGACGTGCCGGGGTGGGAGGCGGTCTGCTTCAGCGCCCCGGTCGTCCGCACCTACCGGCGGGGCGGCCCCAACGCCCTGGGCCAGGTGGACGACCCCGTCGCCCACCTCGGCCCGGACCTGTGCCGGCCCGACGCCGACCTCGACGAGGCCGTCGCCCGCATGGGCACGGTGCCGGCGCCGACGACGACGGTGGCCGAGGTCCTGCTCGACCAGCGGGTCGCAGCCGGTGTCGGCAACGTCTACAAGAGCGAGGTCCTCTTCGCGTGCGGGCTCGACCCGTTCACGCCGATCGAGGCGGTCGAGGTGGCCCTGCGCCGCCGGCTGGTCGAGGTGGCGGCCACGCTGCTCCGCCGCAACCTGGCGACGGCTCGCCGGACCACGGTCGCCGGGCCGCCCGGCACGGTGGCCGTCTACGGCCGGGCCCGCCAGCCGTGCCGTCGGTGCGGGACGCCGGTCCGGTCCCGCCGTCACGGCGCCCACGCCCGCTCGACCTACTGGTGCCCCACCTGCCAGCGCCGTCCGGGCTGACGTCGACCTGTTCGGCCCCGACCATCCCGTGGGCCCCGACGAACATGCGGGCCGACATCCCGCACGACCGCTCGTTCCGGCCGCCAGAACGCGGTGCGGGGCGGGGGAGCGGGAGGGTACGGTGAGGATTGTGAACGGACGCACAAGGGTCGTGGTGGTCGGCGCCGGGTTCGGCGGCCTGGCCGTGGCCCGGGGGCTGCGCGACGCCCCGGTCGAGGTCACCCTGGTCGACCGGAACAACTTCCACACGTTCCAGCCGCTGCTGTACCAGGTGGCCACGTCGGGGCTGAACCCGGCCGACGTCGCCTACCCGGTGCGGG
>CAYQGF010000036.1:0-16678 GCA_964416885.1 uncultured Iamiaceae bacterium | reverse complement strand
CCGGCCGAGGTGCGCTGCACCACGGTGCGGCCGTCGAGGTCGGCGGCGGCCGCCATCACGGGCGAGTTGGGCAGGGCGAAGCCGTCGGGCCGCAGGCCGTGGTCCTCCCCCATGGCCAGCGCCCCGGGGTGGGCGGCGACGAAGGCCCGGGCCTCGTCGACCCCGCCGACCAGGTAGATGCACCGGGCGCCGGCCCCGAGGGCGTACGCCGCGGTGGTGAAGGCCCGGATGACGTCGATCACCACGACGGCGCCGCCGACCTCCCCGACCTCGTGCCGACCCAGCTGCAGTGCTCCGCTCACGGGCGGCGACGGTACCGGCCGGGGCCCGGTGGGCGAGCACCGATTCCGGCCGCTGTGGTTCGATAGGCAGACGTGACGCCCGGCACACGGGCGCGACGACCGTCAGGAGCCCCCGACATGCCCGCCGCCGCCATCGCCAGCCTCGCCGACATCGTGCGCGTCCACGGGGCCGAGCGCCCCACCGCCGCGGCCCTGGAGGTCGGCGACCGCACCATCACCTTCGGCGAGCTCGACGCCCGCTCCAACCAGGCGGCGCAGGCGTTCCGGGCCGCGGGCGTGGGGCCCGGGGACCGCGTCGCCTTCATCGAGAAGAACGGCGCCGAGTTCTTCGAGGTCACCTTCGCCCTGGCCAAGCTGGGCGCGGTCGGCGTCGCCGTGAACTGGCGGCTCGCGCCGCCGGAGATGCGCCAGATCATCGACGACGCCCGGGCCGAGGTCGTGGTGGTGGGGCCCGACTTCTTCGGGGCCATCGAGGCGATCGAGGGCGACCTGGCCCGCGTCCACACCGTCGTCGCCGTCGGCGAGCACCCCCGTTGGCCGGCCTTCGACGACTGGATCGCCGGGCAGCCGGCCGACGACCCGGGTGTCGTCAGCGGCGCCGACGACGTCGCCTTCCAGCTCTACACGTCCGGCACCACCGGTCTGCCCAAGGGCGTCATGCTCACCAACGGCAACTTCTTCGGCGGCGTCACCGGCATCGCCGAGCAGTGGCGGTTCACGCCCGACAGCGTGAACCTGGCCATGATGCCGACGTTCCACATCGCCGGCGCCGGCTGGGGGATGGTGGGCCTCTACTTCGGCTGCACCAACGTCGTGATGCGCGACATCGACCCGGCCGCGATCCTGGCCGCGATCCCCCGGCACCGCATCACCAACGCCTTCATGGTGCCGGCGGTGATCCAGTTCCTGTTGATGACGCCGGGCGTGGAGGACACCGACTTCAGCAGCCTGCGGGCCCTCGTCTACGGCGCCTCCCCCATCACCGACGACGTGCTGACGAAGGGGATGGAGCGCTTCGGCTGCGAGTTCATCCAGGTGTACGGGCTCACCGAGACCACCGGCGCCATCACCCAGCTCGACGGGGCCGACCACGACCCCGAGCACCGGCCGGCCCTGCTGCGGTCGTGCGGGAAGCCGTACCCCTGGGTCGAGGTGCGCGTCGTCGACGGCGAGGGGAACGACGTCCCCACCGGCACCGTCGGCGAGCTGTGGACCCGCTCCCACCAGAACATGCTCGGCTACTGGGAGAACCAGGAGGCGACGGCCGAGGCCGTCACCCCGGACGGCTGGTTCCGCACCGGCGACGCCGGCTACCTCGACGACGACGGCTTCATCTACCTCCACGACCGGGTCAAGGACATGATCGTCTCGGGCGGCGAGAACGTGTACCCGGCCGAGGTCGAGAACGCCCTGATGACCCACCCCGACGTGGCCGACGTCGCCGTGATCGGCGTGCCGGACGAGCGCTGGGGCGAGGCGGTGAAGGCGATCGTGGTGCCGACGGCCGGGCGCGAGCCGACCGAGCCCGACCTGATCGCCCACGCCCGTGAACGCCTGGCCGGGTTCAAGCTCCCCAAGTCGGTGGACTTCGCCGAGGTCCTGCCCCGGAACCCGAGCGGGAAGCTGCTCAAGCGGGAGCTGCGCGAGCCCTACTGGGAGGGCATCGACCGCCGGGTGGGGTGAGCGGGGTGATGCCGCGTCGCCGACACGGGGGAGGCGGGCCCGGAGGCTTTGCGTAGGCGGTGCTCATCACACCGTCGACGGGACGGGGGACCATGACGCCAGCGGCCACCGAGGCCGCACGACACGGGCGAAAGGACCCCCGACAATGCGACGTGGACTTGCGTGGATGCTGGCGCTCACCCTCCTGGTGGGTGGGGCTGCGGCTTGCAGCGACGACGACGACAAGAGCGCCGACGACAGCGCGCAGGACTCCGGCACCGACGAGGGCAGCACCTCCGACGACGGTGGCAGCGACTCGGGCAACGCCGAGATCAGCGAGTACTGCGACGCCGTGCAGGAGCTGGTGGACACCCCCTTCGAGGACATCGACCAGGCCCAGGTGACCGACCTGACCACCGCGGGCGCCGACCTGGCCGCCCGGGCCACGGAGTTCTCCCAGGAGGAGCTCCAGGAGATCCAGGACTGCACCTCGCAGCTCCAGGAGCTCGGTCCCTGACCCAGCATCGGGCGATCCCCCTCACGTCGGGCCCCCTCCCGACGTGAGGCCGGCCTCGGGGGCGGCGCCAGCAGCAGCGCCGCCCCCGAGGCGCGTCCCGGCACCGGTCCTCCCGGGGGCGGCCGGGCCGTAGGGTCGCCCGCCGTGGACACCACCGTGCAGGAGGAGGCCCGGCGCATCGTCGAGGCCATGACCGACGACGAGGTGCTGTGGTGCCTCGATGGCGACCAGCCGTTCTGGGCCGGGCTGCGCCACCTCACCAGTGGCGGGTACCACCGGTCGCCGTTCCCCGCCGCCCGGGTCGAGCGGCCCGGGCCCGAGCGGCCCGACGGCGGAGCCGTCGAGAGCGGGGGAACCCTCATGCCCGGCTTCCGGTTCTCCGACGGGCCACGGGGCGTGGTGGTCGACCGGGCGACGTGCTTCCCCGTCCCGATGGCCCGGGGCGCCACGTGGGACCCCGACCTGGAGGAGCGCATCGGCGAGGCGATCGGCCGGGAGCTGCGGGCGGTCGGGGCCGACCTGTTCGGCGGGGTGTGCGTCAACATCCTGCGCCACCCGGGCTGGGGCCGGGCCCAGGAGACCTACGGCGAGGACCCGCTCCACGTCGGCGAGATGGGCGCCGCCCTCACCCGGGGCGTCCAGCGCCACGCCATGGCCTGCGTCAAGCACTTCGCCTGCAACTCGATCGAGGAGTCCCGGTTCCGGGTCGACGTCACCGTCTCCGACGAGGACCTCCACGACGTCTACCTGCCGCACTTCCGGCGCATCGTCGACGAGGGCGTGGCCTGCGTGATGAGCGCCTACAACGCGGTGAACGGCGAGTGGGCCGGGCAGAGCCGGGCGCTGCTCACCGACGTCCTGCGCGACCAGTGGGGCTTCGAGGGGTTCGTCATCAGCGACTGGATCTTCGGGCTGCGCGACGCCGGGGCCTCGCTGCGGGCCGGGCTCGACGTCGAGATGCCGTACCGGATGATCCGGGCGACGAGGCTGCGGGAAGCGCTGGACGCCGGCGAGGTCACCTGGGAGGAGGCCCGGCGGTCGGCCGAGCGGGTGGTGGCGACCCGGCTGCGGTTCGCCGAGGTGCTCGACCGGCCGGCGCCGCCCCGGTCGGTGCTGGCCTGCCCCGAGCACCGGGCGCTGGCCCGGGAGGCGGCGGCCCGGTCGGCGGTGCTGTTGCGCAACGAGCCGGTCGACGGTCGGCCGCTGCTGCCGCTCGACCCCGGCTCGCTCGGGTCGGTCGTGGTCGTGGGCGACCTGGCCGGGGCGGTCAACCTGGGCGACGGCGGGTCGAGCGACGTCTGGGCGCCGTCGGCCGTCACCGTCCTGGAGGGGTTGCGGGCCGCCCTCCCCGACGCCGCGGTGCGGGCCGTCGGCGACGACGTCTCCACCGCGGCCGACGCCGCGGCCAGGGCCGACCTGGTCGTGGTCGTGGTCGGGCTGACACTGGAGGACGAGGGCGAGTTCATCGGGGCCATCGAGGGGATGGACGGGCTGTACCCGGGCGACGACGACCCGGAGCTGGTGGCCGCCTTCACCGCCGAGGTGGCCGACGGTGAGGGCATCGAGGCCCCACCGTGGGTCGAGGCCCGGCGCGGGGCGGGCGACGGCGGCTTCGCCGTCGGGGGCGACCGCCGGTCGTTGCGCCTGCGGCCCGAGCACGTCGCCCTGGTCGAGGCGGTCGCCGCCGTCCAGCCCCGCGTGGTCGTGGTGGTGACGGCCGGGAGCGCGGTGGTGACGGCGGAGTGGGACACCCTGGTGCCGGCGATCGTCCAGGCCTGGTACCCCGGCATGGAGGGTGGGCACGGGCTGGCCGACGTGCTCGTCGGGGCGGTCGACGCGTCGGGGCGGCTGCCGTTCTCGGTGCCGGTCGACGAGGCCGACCTCCCGCCGTTCGACCCGGACGCCGACGCCGTCACCTACGACCGGTGGTTCGGCTGGTGGCACCTGGAGCGCTCGGGGCGGACGCCGGCCTACCCCTTCGGGTTCGGGTTGTCGTACACCACGTGGGAGCTGGGGCCGACAGCCGTCGTCGACCGGGCCGACGGGTCGGTGACGGTGCGGGCCGAGGTCCGCAACACCGGCGACCGCCCCGGCTCCGACGTGGTCGGGCTCTACGCCCGCGCCCCCGGCGACCGGGGCCGGCTCGTCGCCTTCGCCCGGGTCGACGTCGCCCCCGGCGCCTCGGCCACCGTGACCCTGACCGGCCCCGCCGACGACGCCGCCGCCCTCCGCGTCCAGCGCCACGCCACCGACCCCGGCGTCGCTCCCGTCTGACCAGACCCGACCCGCCGCAACCCGGCGCGACGCCCCCCGTCCGGACCCCAACCCAGCGCGACGCCCCCGGCCCGAAACATTTTCTTGTCCGTCTGGGCCGCGTCAGCGCGGTCCAGGCGGACAAGAAAGTGCGGCGGCTGGTTCTTGTCCGTCAGGCGTGCACGAACGCGACGCTGGCGGACAAGAACCCAGGTCGAGACGACGCGCGCCAGCCGGACAAGAAAATGTTCTTGTCCGGGTGTCGCGCGGGTGAGGGGCACGCGGCGCTGAGGGCCGGGGCGGGGACGTAGCCTCGGGGGAATGGGTGCTCCCCGGGTCGGGCTGGTGTTGGGGGCCGGAGGGACCGTGGGCGGTGCGTTCCACGCCGGGGTGCTCGCGGCCCTGAGCGAGGCGACCGGGTGGGACCCCCGCACCGCGGCGGTCGTGGTCGGGACCTCGGCCGGGTCGATCACCGGCACCGGGCTGCGGGCCGGGCTGAGCGCGGCCGACGGCTACGCCCGGGCCCTCGACCAGCCGCTGTCGCCCGCCGGCGACCGGCTGATGGCTGCGGTCGACGCCCGGATGGGCCGGGGCTTCGAGCGCACCGGGAGCCGCCGGCCCCGCCCGCCGGGCGCCGTCGCCGCCACCCTGGCCGGTGCGGCCACCCGGCCCGGCGCGGCCCGGCCCGGCGCCCTGCTGGCCGGGCTCCTCCCCGACGGCGTGGTCAGCACGACGATGATCTCCGACGGCGTCGCCGCCTTCACGGGCGACCGCTGGCCCGCCGACCCGCTCCTGGTGTGCGCCGTCCGCCAGCGCGACGGGCGTCGGGTCGTCTTCGGCGGCGACCGGCGGCCCCCGCTCTCCGCCGCGGTGGCCGCCTCGTGCGCCATCCCCGCCTTCTTCTCCCCGGTCGAGGTCGAGGGCGAGGCCCACGTCGACGGGGGCGCCCACTCGCCGACCAACGCCGACATCCTCGGCCGCGACCAGCTCGACCTGATCGTCGTGGTGTCGCCCATGTCGATTGCCGGCCGAGGCCTGCGCCTGGCCCCCGACCAGCCCGCCCGCCGCTGGGCCCGGGCCCGGCTCGACGCCGAGGCCCGCCGGCTCCGCCGGGGCGGGACGCCGGTGGTCGCCTTCCAGCCCACCGCCGAGGACGCCGGCGTCATGGCCGGCAACGCCCTCGACCCGGCCAAGCGGACGCCGGTCGCCCGCCAGGCCCACGCCTCGACCCTCCGCCGGCTGGAGCGACCCGACATGGCCGACCGGCTCGCCGCCCTCACCCCGGCCCGGTGAGGGTCGGCCCGCCCCGGCCGGTGCTCGACCACCTGCCGGGCGCCAACAACAACCTCGACGCCATCGGCCACGACGGCCGTCTCTGGCTCGCCACCCGCACCGCACCGGTGCACTTCGCGTCGAGCGCGGCCCGCCTCCTGGTGTGCTGGAGCGAGGACGAGGGCGCGACCTGGGCCCTCGACCACACCATCGCCCCCGGGCGCGACGTCCGGGAGCCCCGGCTGGTCGTGTGGCAGGGCCGCCTGCTCCTCTACTGGTTCACCGCCGGCACCCGCACCCTCGCCTTCGAGCCCGACCGCATCCACGTCTCCGAGCGGGTCGACGGCCGCTGGACCGAACCGGTCGCCATCTCGCCGCCCGACTGCGTGGTGTGGAGGGTCCGGCCCGTCGGCGACCGGCTGCTGATGACGCTCTACCGGGGCGCCGGCTCGCTCTACACGGCCCACCCGGTGCCCCTCACCGTCGAGCTGTGGGCCAGCACCGACGGCGTCACCTGGGCGCCGGCCGACCCGGACCGGCCGGTCGTGCACCGGGGCGGGGCCGAGGCCGAGTTCGTCGAGGTCCCCGACGGTCGGCTCGTCGTGGTGGTCCGCAAGGAGGGCGAGGTGGCGGCGGGCGAGGCCGACCGGGGCGACGACGTCCCGGGCGGCGGCTGGGGGTCCGACGTCGGCACCGCCCCGGCCGGCGCGCCGGCCCGCTGGGAGGTGCGCCCCGACAGCCGCAAGTTCGACTCCCCGTACCTGTTCCTCGACGACGACGGAACGCCGTACCTGGTGGCCCGGCGGCAGCTCGCCTTCGGGGGCCGCTACGACGTCGCCCCGGACCGGCTCCCGCCCCGGTGGCGCACCAAGGTCGACCAGGGCCTGTACTCGCTGACCCCCAAGCGCACCGGCGTGTTCCGCATCGACCCCGACGCCGGCACCGCGACGTGGGTCGGCGACCTGCCCTCGGCCGGCGACACCGCCTTCGCCGGCTCGGTCCCGCTCGGCGCCGGTCGCCACCTGGTCTTCAACTACACGTCCCGTGTCGACCGACCGTGGTGGCCGTGGGCGCTGGGCCAGGTCCGCCCGACGTCGATCTACTCGGTGGTCGTCTCGGACCTCGGCAGCACGTAGCGGTCGCCCCACCGGCCCGGCACCACCTCGTAGCGGGCGCCGGCGGCGTCGAGGGCGCGGCGCAGGGCGGCGGCGGAGCGGGCGTTGTGGTGGGACACGACGAACGCCCGCGACCGGTCACCGGGCCGCCCGTGGCGCAGGAAGGCGGCGATGGCCCGGGCGCCGACCCCGCCCCGCGCCCACGGAGCGAGGAAGTACTCCAGGTTCCCCGACAACGGGTTGCGGCCGATGTAGCCGGCCCGCCGACCGTCCACCTCGATCACCGCCCGCGGCCCGGCCCGCAGGGGCGTCCCCCGGGTCGGGGCGATCAGGACCTGGAGCGGGGTCTCGGCCCAGTGGTACTGCCGACCGACCAGCTCCGGCGCCAGCCCGGCGCGGGTGAGCCACCACCAGTCCCCGGCCGCGGCCGGGCGGACGACAACCTCTCGCTCGACCCCCACGGCGGTGACGGTAGCCGTGACAACCCCGGGCCCCATGTGGGAACGTGTGTTCGTGGACGGGCGCCGCCTCTCGGACCAGCGTCGGGCGTCGATCCTGCACGCCGACCTCGACGCCTTCTACGCATCGGTCGAGCAGCGCGACGACCCTCGGCTGCAGGGGCGTCCCGTCATCGTCGGTGGAGGCGTGGTCCTGGCGGCCAGCTACGAGGCCAAGGCCTGCGGGGTGCGGACCGCGATGGGCGGGCACCAGGCCCGCCGGCTCTGCCCCGGCGCGGTGGTGGTCGAACCACGCTTCTCCGCCTACTCCGAGGCCAGCAAGGCGGTGTTCGCCGTCTTCGACGACACCACGCCGAACGTCGAGGCCCTCTCGATCGACGAGGCCTTCCTCGACGTCGGCGGGCTGGGCCGCATCGCCGGCCCGCCCCCCGAGGTCGCGGCCCGGCTGCGGGCCGAGGTCTGGGCGCGGGTCGGCCTCCGGATCACCGTCGGCGTGGCCCGCACCAAGTTCCTGGCCAAGGTGGCCAGCGGGGTGGCCAAGCCCGACGGGCTGCTCGTGGTCGACCCCGACCGGGAGCGCGAGTTCCTCCACCCCCTGCCGGTCGGCCGGTTGTGGGGCGTCGGCCCGGTCACGGCCCAGAAGCTGGCCGACCGCGGCATCCACACCGTGCGGGACGTCGCCGCCCTGGGCGAGCCCGGCCTGGTCGCGGTGGTCGGCGGGGCCACCGGTCGCCATCTCCACGCCCTGGCCCACGGCCGCGACCCCCGGCCGGTCGAGCGGGCCAAGCGACGGGGGTCGATCGGCGCCCAGAGCGCCTTCGGGCGTCGGCCCCAGACCCCGGTCGAGCTCGACGCCCGGCTGGTCGGCCTGGTCGACCGGGTCGCCCGCCGGATGCGGAAGGCCGACCGGGTCGGGCGCACCGTCACCCTCCGGCTCCGCTTCGGCGACTACACCCGGGCCACCCGTTCCCGCTCGCTGCCCCAGGCCACCGACCGCACCGACGACCTCCTCGCCACCGCCCGGGCCCTCCTCGCCAAGGCCCGGCCCCTGATCGAGGAGAAGGGCATCACGCTGGTCGGCGTCGCCGTCGGCAACCTGGCCGACAACCCACCGGTGCAGCTCCCGCTCCCGTTCACCACCGACACCGCGCCGCTCGACCTCGCCGTCGACCGGGCCCGGGAGCAGTTCGGCACCGCGGCCGTCACCCGCGCCGTCCTCCTCGGCACCCGCGACATGGAGATGCCCCTCCTCCCCGATTGACGGCACGCTCGGTTCTCCACACGGCCCGCAGCCGACCGGCCCTCGCCCACCCACCTGCGGGGCCGTGTGTTCTTGGTGCAAGATCGGCGGCTGTGCGACCTCTCGTGCACCGAGAACGATGACCGGGGCCGCAGCTGGGTCGGCGGTGGTGATCGGTGGCGGGATCGCGGGGGTCTCGGTCGCGGCCGAGCTGGCCGGGGCCGGGGTGGAGGTGACGCTGCTGGAGGCCGAGGCGGCGCTGGCCCACCACACCACGGGACGCTCGGCGGCCATGTACCTCCCCGGCTACGGGAACGCGGTGGTGCGCGCCCTCACCGCGGCCAGCGCCGTGGACTACGCCACCCTGGCCGCCGAGGCGGGCACGCCGATCCTCACGCCCCGCACCACCATGTGGGTCGCCGGGGCCGACGACCTCGACGCCCTCGACGCCATGGGCGCGACCAACGACGTCCTCCGCCGGGCACCGGTCGAGGAGGTCCTCGCCCTCGGCGCCGTCCTCCGCCCCGACCACGTCGCGGGCGGGCTGGTCGACGACGGCGGCTCCGACATCGACGTCGGCGTCCTCCACCAGGCCTACGTCCGCCGCCTCACCCGGGCCGGCGGGACGATCGAGCGCGAGGCCCGCGTCGACTCCGTCACCCGCACCGCCACCGGCTGGCGGGTCGGTGCCGACGCGCCCACCTGGGAGGCCGACCTGCTCGTCGACGCGGCCGGGGCCTGGGCCGACGAGGTGGCCCGGCTGGCCGGCGTCCCGGGCGTCGGGCTGACCCCGCTGCGCCGCACCCTGTTCACCAGCCCGGTCGGCCCCGACGTGGCACCCGGGCCGATGGTCGCCGACGTCCACGACCGCTGGTACTTCCGGGTCGACCCCGGCGTGGCCCTGGTGTCCCCGGCCGACGAGACCCCGTCACCCCCGTGCGACGCCCGCCCCGAGGACCTCGACGTCGCCCGGGCCCTGGAGGCGGTGCGGGAGGTGACGACCCTCGAGCTGCGGTCGGTGCGGAACGCCTGGGCCGGGTTGCGGACCTTCGCCCCCGACCGCTCCCCCGTCGCCGGCCCCGAGCCCGACGACCCAGCCTTCGTGTGGTCGGCCGGGCAGGGCGGCTACGGCATCCAGATGGCACCGGCGCTGGCCCGGGTCGTGGCCGCCCTCGCCCTGGGCCGGCCCCTCCCGGCCGATGTCCCGCTCACCCCCGATCAGGTGGCACCCGCCCGTCTTCGCTGACTCCCCCGGCGATGGTGATGCCCGGGGCCAGGAGGCGGCGGACGGTGAGCGCCACCACGGCGAGGGCGGCGACGAGGCCGGCCCCGGCGAAGGGGAGCCACCACCGCACCGAGACCAGGTCGGCGTCGTCGAGCAGGCTCGTGACAGCCACGACGACCAGCAGCGCACCCACGGCCGGAGTGACCCGGGTGGGCCGGGGCTCGGTCGGGTCGGGACGGTCAGGCACGGTGCACCTCCAGGGTGCCGAGGCCGATGGTGGCGTCGATCACCACGACGGGCGGGTCGGGGTCGGGCGGCTGGGGCTCGCAGAGGGCCCAGCCGGTCGTCGTGGTCACGTGGACCGAGACGATGTCGGTGACGACCGGCTCGGCGTCCCCGTACCACTCCTCCACCTGGTCGACCACCTGGGGCCGGGGGAAGCCGGCGTCCTCGATGGCGTCGAGGAGGGCGTCGTCGGCGGTCTCGTCCGCCGCCGGGCCGGGGGCGAGGCCGGCCTCGGCGGCGAGCTGCCGGAGCTCCGGGGTCGTCACGTCGACGGCCTCGCACACCGGGCCGAGCGGCCCGCGCGCCAGGTCGAGGCGACGGTGGGCCACGAGCCGGGTGTCGCTCCCCCACCGGTCACGGGGGACGTCGACGACCCCCAGGCCGACCTCGCCCACCACCTCCACCCGGGCGGCGAACGGCACCGTGACCTGGGCCGAGCCCACCGACACCGCCACCTCGACCGGTGTCCGGGAGCCGGCGGCCAGGTCGAGGTCGGTGAGGTCGACCTCCAGCCGGCCGTAGCCGAGCTCGTAGGACAGCGGCCCGGTCGGGGGCGTGGCCGCGGGCCGCTCGGCCCGCCAGCCGGCCCCGTCGTGGCCCCCGATGTCGGCGGCCGAGGTGGCGAACCACACCGGCAGCAGCAGCGGGCCGGCCAGCAGCAGGACACGGGCCCGGCCCCGCCACGCCGAGAGGAGCATCACGCCCCCGACCACGGCGAGCAGCACGTTGACGACGACCCGCACGTCGACCACCCAGCCGGCGACGAGCCCCGCCGCCACGAGCACGCCCACCACCGCGACCAGGCCGGCGGCCAGCGGCCAGAGGGCCGGCTCGCGGCGAGGGCGACGGGGTGGGCGGCTGCGCCGGGGCGGCGGGACCGGGCCGAGGGTCGGGGCCGGGCCGACCGCGGTGGGGGCGTCGGCCGCGTCATCGGCCGGGTCGTCGGCCGCGAGGGGGTCGGCGGTCGCGGGGGGCGGGCCACCGGGGCCGGCGTGGGGCGGGTCGTCGCTGGCGGGCCGGTCCCGCAGCAGCAGGGCGGCCACCCCGCCGAGGACGGCCACCAGGCCCAGCCCGGGCCGGGTCGCCACGATCGTCGAGACCACGACCAGGAGGCCGATCAGGCCCAGCTCCTGGAGGACGGCCCGGCGCGGCACCAGGGCCATGAGCGACGGGGCACCATCCGTGGGGAGGAAGGCCCAGGCCACGGCGTACGGCAGCACGACCAGCAGCTGGGCCCCGCTGCCGACCCGGAAGGCGAGGAACCCGGTGGCGGCCACGGTGGCGAGCCGGAGCCAGTTCGCGTCGACGTCCAGGGACCGGCCGAGCCCGCCGAGGACACCGGCCAGGTCGCGGTCCACGGTGCTCCGTCGCAGCCGCCGGGACCGGGGCTCGACAGGGGCGGGCGGGACGGGATCGGTCATGGGCCCATCGTGACCGGAGGCCGGGCGTCGGGATAGTGGGCACAACCCGGGTTCCCGGGGCCCGGGAGAACCCGGAGCGGTGGCCCCGAGGGTTCCGGGTCATCCCGGATGCGCCGGCCGGGGAGGGTGCGAGACTGCCCGGGTGCCGTCGACCTCTGCACCGGCCTCCCGCTGGCGCGCCGGTGGGCTGAAGGACGACCCGCCGCTGCTGGCCGGCGTGGCGTCCCGGCTCGCCGCCCGCCTCGGAGCCAGCCCCCTGGTGGTCCGGGTGGCCTTCGTGGTGGCGGCGCTGGCGGCCGGCGCGGGTGTCGTCCTCTACCTGGTGGCGCTGGCGCTGCTCGCCGGGCGCCCGGTGCCCCCGCCCCGGCCGGTGACGCTCCGCCACAACCTCGGCGTCGTCGCCCTCGGCTCGGCCGTGCTGGTCGTGGCCCAGGGCCTGGTGCCGGGCATCCAGGGCGGGCTGCTGTGGCCGGTCGCCCTGGTGGCGTTCGCCCTGGCCCTGGCCGAGCAGCCGCCGCCCCCGGCGGGTGACCGCACCGAGCCCACCGACCGCTCCGGCCGGGCCGCGGCCGGGCGGGTCCTGGCCGGGCTGGGCCTGATGCTGGCCGGGGCGCTGGCCGCCCTGGCCGCGGTGCAGGGCGTGGGCGACCTGGTGCGCATCGTCCCGGCCGCGGCGGTGCTCGTCGGCGGCCTGGCCCTGGTCGTGGCCCCCTGGGCCCGGGGGGTGGTGGCCGCCGAGTCGGCCGAGCGGGAGCGCCGGGTGCGGGCCGAGGCCCGGGCCGACGTGGCCGCCCACCTGCACGACTCGGTCCTCCAGACCCTCACCCTGATCCAGCAGCGCGCCGGCGAGCCGGAGGTGGCCGCGGCCCTGGCCCACCACCAGGAGCGCGAGCTGCGGCGCTGGCTCTACGGGCCGGGGGGCGAGGCCGACGGCGCCGCGACCACGCTGCGCCGCGCCCTGGAGACGGCGGCCGCCGAGGTCGAGGACCAGTACATGAAGATCATCGAGTGCATCGTCGTCGGCGACGCCGCCCTCGACGAGGAGGGCACCGCCCTCGTCGGGGCGGCCCGCGAGGCTATGGTCAACGCCTCCAAGTTCGCCGGGACCTCGCTCATCTCGGTCTACGCCGAGGTGACGGCGGACCCGGCCCGGCCCGGGCAGGCCGGCCGGGTGGAGGTCTTCGTGCGGGACCGGGGGGCCGGCTTCGACCCTGCCGCGGTGCCGACCGACCGCCGGGGCATCAGCGACTCGATCCACGGCCGCCTGGCCCGGGTCGGCGGCGATGCCTCGGTGCGGTCGTCGCCGGGGACCGGCACCGAGGTGGCGCTCCGGTGGCCGTCATGAGCGAGCGCCGGGAGCCGGTGCGGGTCGTCGTGGTCGACGACCACGCCCTCCTGCGCCACGGGGTGGTCGCCTCGCTGGGTTCGGCGGCGGTCGAGGTGGTGGGCGAGGCCGACGACGTCGCCACCGCCGTGGCCACCATCCGCCGCCACCGCCCCGACGTGGTGCTCCTCGACGTGCACCTGCCCTCCGGGTCGGGGGCCGAGGTCATCGCCGCTCTGGCCGAGGAGCAGCCCGACGTGCGGTACCTGGCGCTGTCGGTCTCCGACGCTCCCGAGGACGTGCTCGCCCTCGTCCGGGCCGGCGCCCGGGGCTACGTGACCAAGCGCATCGACGTCCCCGACCTGGTCGCGGCCATCGAGCAGGTCGCGGCGGGCAACGCCGCCTTCTCCCCCCGGTTGGCCGGCTTCGTCCTCGACGCCTTCACCGGGCGCGCCGGCGAGCCCCCTGGCCCCGTCGCCCCGGGCGCCCCCTCGTCCGGCGCCACCCCGGCGGCCGGGCCCGCCGACCTCGACCGCCTCAGCACCCGCGAGCGGGAGGTCATGCAGCACCTGGCGCGGGGCTACTCCTACAAGGAGATCGCCGCCGCCCTGCACATCTCGGTGCGGACGGTCGAGAGCCACGCCTCGGCGGTGCTCCGCAAGCTCCAGCTCTCCAGCCGCAACGAGCTGGCCCACTGGGCCAACCGCAACCAGGTGCTCTGACCGCGGGCGGAGCAGCGGTCGGGGCCGGCCCGGCCTCGGGGTACCGTCCCGAGGTGACCAGGCGCTGGCTCGTCGTCCCGCTCGTCCTCGCCCTGCTCATGGCCGCGTGCCGCACCGACGACGGGGCCTCGCCGGCCCCGGACGAACGGCCGACGACCGCACCGACCACGCCCACCACCCCGAAGGACGTCGACGCCATGAGCGACGAAGAGCTGGCCGCCGAGGCCTACGTGGCCGGCTACCCGATGGTCGTGTCGATCCGCACCATGCAGCGGCTGGCCGGGCTGCTCGGCACCAACACCCTGTTCTGGCAGACCAGCCTCTCGGGCCCCGACAGCCGGGTGATCGTCGCCCCCAACCGGGACACCCTCTACTCGATCTCCATCCTCGACCTATGGGGCGAGCCCCAGGTGCTGACCCTCCCCGAGGTCACCGACCGCTACTTCACCTACCAGGTGCTCAGCCCGTGGACCGAGAGCTTCGCCTACATCGGCACCCGGGCGACGGGGAGCCGGGCCGGGTCGTGGGCGATCACGCCGCCGGGCTGGGAGGGCGAGGTGCCCGACGGGGTCGAGGTCGTCGAGTCGCCCACCCCGCAGGTCTTCCTCCTCGGCCGCTGGCTGGTCGACGACGACGCCGACGTGGCCAACGTGATGGCGGTCCGGGACCAGAGCTCGCTCCGGCCCCTCAGCGCCCTGACCGGGGCCGAGCCGGCCCCGGCGCCCCCGCCCCTCGGGGAGCCGGCGGGCACGGCCCAGGACATCCCGACCGATGCCTCCTTCTTCGCCGAGCTGGCGAAGGCGCTCGCCGTCAACCCTCCCGCCACCGCCCACCAGCAGGCCCTGTTCGCGGCGGCCGAGGAGCGCCTCGGCCTGGGCGCTGACGTCACCGACCAGACCGATCCGGCCCTGCTCGACGGGCTCGACGCCGGCGCGGCGGAGGGCGCGGCCCGCATCGACGCAGCCGTGGCCGAGCGGTCCGAGGTGGTCGACGGGTGGTCGGTGAACCAGGAGATCGGCACCTACGGCGACGACCTGACGACCCGCGCCCTCGTGGCCCGCGTCGGCTGGGGGGCCAACGTGCCCGAGGAGGCCGTGTACCCGGTGTCGCGCGTCGATGCCACCGGCGCGGCCTACGACGGCGGGCGGGGCCGCACCTACGAGCTGACGTTCCCGGCCGACGCCCTCCCGCCGTTGGAGGACCTGGGCTTCTGGTCGCTGTCGGTCTACGGCGCCGACATGTTCTTCACGCCCCACCCGGCCGGGCGCTGGACGATCGGCGACCGCACGCCCGACCTGACCTTCGCCGACGACGGCTCGCTCACCGTCACCCTGGCCCACGCCGAGCCGGCCGCCGCCGCCAACTGGCTCCCGGTGCCCGACGGCCCGTTCGTGCTGATGCTGCGGCTCTACCTCCCCGCCGCCCCGATCCTCGACGGCACCTGGCGACCGCCGGGCGTCGCCCCCGTCGGGTAGCCCGGGTCGCCGGCTCAACGGCCCTCAGCGGCCATGGCGGTGTCCTCGACGGGTGGTCAGTGGGCGGTGACGTGCGCCTCCAGGGCGACGGTGACGACGACGTCGGCGGGGACCAGGCCGGAGCCGACCCCGCCGATGTCGGCCCGGGCCGCGAGCGCCCGGGGGAAGGGGCCGGCCGCGCCGTCGAGGTCGACGAGGCGTCGGAGCCGGATGGTCGAGCGGCCGATGGCCTCGCCCAGGTCGCGGGCCCGGCGGGCCGCCACCGCTACGGCCTCCGCCCGGGCCTCCCGCTCCGCCGCGGCCCGCTCGCCCGACGACACGTCCCAGTGCACGCCGCCCAGCTCCAGGTCCTCGCGGGCCGACCAGGCGTCGACGATCGGGGCCACCAGGGCCAGGTCGAGCACCTCGACCTCGGCCGTGACGACCACGTGGTGCTGGGCCGGGCCCCGGCCGGTGTCGGTCCAGGGCCGGTCGACGTAGGACGCGGCCGAGCCGATCGACCAGGCCCCCCGGGCCGGCGGGGCCAGGCCCTCGATCTCGGACCGGACCCGACGGGTGGCCTCGGCGGCGCGGGCCGCGACGACAGCGGCGTCGGCATCGACCACGTGGACGGTGACGCCCACGGTCGCCCGGCTCGGGGGGACGGACCGCTCGGCCTCGCCCCGCACCACGATCTCGACCGCGCCGCCGTCGGTCATCGTCAGCGTCCGAGGTGGGCGCGGAAGGTCGGCACGGCGGTGGACCCGGCCGACACCAGGAGGCCCGGGTCCTCGACCGACGAGGCCACCGCCCCGGCGTCAAGCAGGGCGCCGAGCAGCCCGGGCACCCGGCCGACCTCGGCCCGGCCGACCAGCTCCACGAGGCCCGCGGCCCCGCCCTCGCCGGACCACGTGGCCTCGACCAGGTGGGCATCGAGGGCGGCGCGCACCTGCGCCTCCGGGCCGGCGCCGGCGAAGCGGGCCCGCACGACCCGCTGGCGCTGGGCCGCCAACGACGCCTCGAACAGCATGACCAGTCGTCCGAGGGTGGCGAGCTGGGCCTCGCTCCAGGCCGAGGCCCGGCCGGCCGCGACCAGGCTGGCCTGCGAACGGAGGACGGTGCCGCCGGTGACCTGCTTGAGCCCGTTGGCCTCGAGCGTGGTGCCGGTGGAGGTGAGGTCGATGATCAGGTCGGCCTGCCCGGCCCGAGGGGCGCCCTCGATGGCACCGAGGGACTCGACGATGCGGTAGTCGGTGAGGCCCTGCTCCCGGAACCAGGCCCGGGTCAGGTTGGGGAACTTGGTCGCGACCCGCACCGGGCGCTGGTGGCGGTGGCGGACGTCCTCGGCCACCTCGACCAGGTCGGCGACGGTCGTGACGTCGAGCCAGGTGCGGGGCACGCCGACGACGAGGTCGGCCCGGCCGAAGC